>JANWLA010000023.1 GCA_025451075.1 Nitrosotalea sp.
GTCGCATCAACGATCTTTCAGTTGAGAGTGGAGAGCGCATAGAAAGTCCAAAGCAGGACGTTCATTCAGCCGCCATTTCATATCTTGGAAAGGTAGAAAGTCCTTCTCCTTCACAGCCAACGACTCCTATATCTACAAACATTGGAGTTGGTAACAGTATTCCCACTGCACCGACACCAAAGCCTGTGGCAATTGGAGCCGATGGTGACGAAGCCCCTCAAGATTCAGATTGGCTTAAGCGGATATCATCATCTTAATACAACTGACGGGATTGAAGGATTCGCTCCCAACTCCATTTGAGCGAACCTTTTTTTTGACACGACACTTACCTAATTGTATTGGATTCTAGTTATAATATTGGTCTTGGAAACAATGACGATACCACAAGGGCAAAAGCAAACCAAGATAGCATAAAATTTTGGGAGTCTCAGGCTGCAAATCTTTACTGGTTTAAAAAATGGCACACTGCACTAGAGTGGAATGCCCCCTTTGCAAGATGGTTTGTGGGAGGAAAAACTAATGCCTCATACAATGCACTAGATGTAACAGCACAGAAAAACCCCGATAAAAAGGCCATAATCTGGGAAGGCGAAGAGGGAGAAAATAGAGTACTGACGTACCAAGATCTGCTAATTCAGGTATCAAAACTTGCAAATGCACTAAAAAAACTTGGGGTGCAAAAAGGCGACAGGGTCACAGTATATCTCCCAATGGTTCCTGAGCTGATAATCTCACTTCTTGCATGTGCAAGAATAGGTGCTGTCCACACTGTAATATTTTCAGGGTTTAGTGCAAAATCCATTAGGGACAGGGTTGATGACTCTAAATCCAAAGTGATAATCACTGCAGATGCTGGAAGAAGGCGCGGCAACATTATTCCATTAAAAAATGTTGTAGACGAGGCCATACAAGGCCTTAATTTTGTAGAAAGCGTAATTGTTCTAGAGCATGCTGGTACTCCAATTACGTTTACTGCCAAGGACAAGAAATGGAAAGGGCTTGTGGATTCCATGAAACCATCCTGTGATGCAGAGGCACTTGACAGCACACACCCACTTTACATCTTGTACACTTCGGGCACAACAGGAAAACCAAAAGGCGTACTTCATGGTACCGGTGGATACCTCACACATGTTTTTGCCACATTCCAGTGGATTTTTGATATAAAAGATTCTGATGTTTATTTTTGCACAGCTGACATTGGTTGGGTCACAGGACACAGCTATGTAGTGTATGGGCCTCTGATGCATGGGGCAACCCAGGTAATGTATGAAGGTGCACTTGATTATTCTACTCCTGCAAGAATATGGGAACTTATCTCAAGGCATGGTGTCACAATTTTGTACACTACACCGACTGCGCTTCGAATGTTTATGAAATGTGGTGATGATCTTCCAAATTCTCACAACCTGTCCAGCTTGAGATTGCTCGGTACAGTTGGTGAGCCAATCAACCCAGAAGTCTGGAAGTGGTATTTTAAAACAATTGGAAAAGAAAAATGTCCAATTATTGATACATGGTGGCAAACAGAGACAGGCGGTGCAATGATATCTCCGCTTCCTGGATTGGAAACCATTCCGCTAAAACCTGGCTCTGCAGCAAGGCCTGTCCCTGGAGTTTACTTGTCAGTAGTTGATGAATCTGGAAAAGAGGTACCGGCTGATTCCAAAGGATATCTTGTGGTGGAAAAGCCATGGCCCGGAATGCTTCTTACATTGTGGGGCGATGATGAAAAATACAAGACAGTCTACTGGTCAAAATATCAAAACAAGTACTATGCAGGAGATTATGCAATAAAAGACAAGGACGGATACGTCTGGATGCTTGGAAGAGCAGATGATGTACTAAAAGTTGCAGGCCACAGGCTTGGCACTGCCGAGCTTGAAAGCAGTCTTGTATCACACAAGGCTGTTGCAGAAGCCGCGGTATGTGGAATTCCGCATGAAGTAAAAGGTGAATCAATCATTGCGTTTGCTGTGCTAAAAGACGGCATTGTACCAACTTTACAGCTAAAAGAAGATCTTATACTGCATGTCAGAAAAACCATAGGTCCAATTGCGGCACCTGACCAACTTTACTTTGTCACAAAACTTCCAAAGACACGAAGTGGCAAGATAATGCGAAGGCTGCTAAAAGCAATAGCACAAGATGAAAAAATTGGCGATATCAGTACGCTAGAAGATGAGGCGTCTGTTGATGAGGTCAAGTCAGCCTTTACGGAACTAAAACAGACTCTTGGAAAATCCCAGTCTTAAATTGAAATTATCTGCATCTTTGAGTTTTCAGTAATGTGGAACTTGTCTGTGAATCCGCCAGTCACTTCTAAAACATACATTGCTTTTTTGCCGTCTGCATTTTGAACAGTACATGTGGCGGTCTCCAGTGCAGATTTACACGGTGGAACATTTTTTGCTATATTGAGGACATTACCATTTGCGTCAAACCAAATTATGTCCAACGGAAATTGCATGTTTAGCATCCATATTGGAACAACTTGTTCTTGGCTGAATACAAAGATCATTCCCTGATCATCTGGGAGTGAATCTTGAAACATAAGGCCTCTTACTCTTTGTGCATCTGTTTCTGCAATCTGCACATCAAGCATCTTGTTGTCAAGCTTGATTGTCCCTCTTGGAAACTTGACCTCTGCAAGCTTTGAATCTGCAGGAATTGTCAAAACTCCAATTATGCCTATTATAACAGCTGCAGCTGCAATTGGAACTAAAACTTGGGCCCTTGTTGCCACAAAAAACCAATGTCAATATCTAGTTAAAAACCCATGCAAAAAATAATGAAGAGTTTTGAATCCTAACGTATCTTGTCTTTTAGATGTGTATAGTCACTGAAAAAGTTCTTTGTCTCCTGACCCACATCTTTTATCGTTGACCCGTTGTATATTTTCTCCAAGTATTTTCCAGCAATTATCATGGGTATACCAAAGGGTGTCGTAAACGGGTCTGGTGAAAGAAGGAAAATAAATCCTATCTTTGTAATCTTTTTTCCTGGTGCAGGTGCCCTCTGGAGTGCACCCAAGGCACGGGCAGTACCTCTATCATCAATTTTTCCAAGTTCCGAGTAAATCTTGGCTCTCCTGTGAAGGGAGTCTTTAACTTTCTTTATTTTATCAATACCTTGCTTTACTCCCTCATCCATACACCTCACATTTTTGAAAGAATAGTTAACACTCCATGCAAAAGATCAATCACAACTGGGTGAACATTTCTGATCAAGAGATTAGGTTATATGATTTCGTGTATACTTAACAAAAACATGAAAGAAAAGCGTGCTGAAAGGCTTGAATCCATAAAAGAGGCCCATAAATCGGCAAAAACTGACTATTCTAGGATAGAAGACTATCTCGAGGTAATTTCTGAGCTTGTGGAACTCAAAGGGTATGCAAACACGCTTGACATATCTAGGTACCTTACAGTCAGCGCCCCGTCTGTCACAAAGATGCTCCAAAAGCTTGCTGAAGGCGGATATCTGGAGTATGAGAAATATCGGGGAATCAACCTTACGCCAAAGGGTTCTGCCTTGGCAGATGCAGTACGGCAAAAACATGGTACCTTGCTTGAATTTTTCAAGATGCTTGGCATTAACCACGAAATTGCAAACCAGGATGTTGAAGGAATAGAGCATCACCTAAACCCGCAGACAATAAAACAACTAAGAAAACTTGTTATGTTTTTAAAATCAAATCCAAAAATTCTTGAAAATTTCCAGTAGCTAGTCGTGTACCGTTATCTTGATGTCGTCTTTTGACATTACTGCGCTTATCAGTCTCTTGCCTGCTGAAGATTTTTTTGGAATTATTATTCCTCCATTTTTCCCAACTCTGGTGGACGTGATGTTTCTGTCATTGACATAAACGTCTGCATCCATACCAGCCTTTGAAATGTCGACTTCTAAAACAAAGTTATTTCCTGACTCTGACATTTCAAACCATTCTCCCCCTCTTGATGATCCTCCCTCCTTTGACTCTACGTCAATGTGAACACCAAGTGTTTTTTCAAGTTCATTTACTGTTGACCCGCCTCTGCCAATTATTGCCGGTATGGATTCCTTGTCCACCCGTACCCGTATGCTGTTGTTTGATAAGATCTCAATCTCTGCATCAGAATCAAATCTACGTATGGTATCTCTGATCTTGGCCTCTGCCAATTTTTCAATGCCGCCACTTTTACTTTCTTTTGTTATTGGAATGACAATATTTTCGTCACCATATGTGTAAATCTCGTATTCTAGATTGTGGTCCTCAAAATTTCTAACTTCAATGACTGGCCTTGCCAAGTCTTGCTCTGTCATTCCAGTTGGAACTTTAACCTTGAACTCCAACTCGTACACTTTGGAAATCTGTCCTGCTTTTACAAAGACTACTGTATCCAGTATGTGCGGTATCATGCCAAGCTCAACTTTTCCTATGAATCTCTGTATTGCATCTAGTGGTGCATGTGCATGAACGACTCCCACCATGCCTACCCCTGCAAGTCTTAGGTCTGAGAACACTCTGAAATCCTGATACCTTCTGACCTCGTCAAATATTGTATAGTCAGGTCTTACCAAAAGAAGTATGTCTGCAGCATTTTCAAAACTTCCCTCCAAGTGAGTATACTGGGTTACCTGTTTGCTTACCTGCAGATCTCTTGGAGACTCAAATGTCTTTACTATCTTGCCTTTTTTTGCATAATATTCTGCAAGGCTTGATGCAAGTGTACTTTTTCCAGAACCTGGAGATCCTGAAATGAGTATGCCCTCTGCTTTTTCAGACAAGCGTTGCATTAATTTCTCAGAAATTGTATACTGCTCTAATGACATTTTCACTATTGGATGTGTTATCGTAATTTCGTAACCGTTTGAAAACGGTGAGTGGGTGACAACGACCCTAAAGTCTTTGTATTGAATTACAAGTGTGCCAGATTTTGATATCTCGATAATGCCAAGCTGGGTGGCCCTTGATACTTCAAGTATCTCGCTAGTTATTCCTTCAAGGTATTCTTTTGTAAGTGTGGTATCCCCAATTGTTACAAGCGAAAATGCCCCGGGTTTTCCTTTCTTTGCAAGTGGGAATATTCCTTCCTTGAGGTGGATGCTCATGGTTTGACTATCAAAATATTTTTCAAACTCTAGGTCAGAGATTTTGATCTGGGGTTTTGAATACATTGTCTTTACCCCCTCTGCCTGTGCAACCAATGCCTGGACATAATCTGCGGTGTAAAATGTGGCGCCGTTCTTTTTTGCAATGTCTTTTATTATTGCATCAATTCTACCATGCCTTGCAAGTTTAATGTCCTCCATGCTGGGTCGCTCGCCCTCAAATCTGAGGATTATGTTGTTCTTCTCTGATAATTCACGAATTTTCTTGATTTCCTCAAGGCCCACAAAACCATAGTCTTTGTGCTGGGATGCCTGTGATTGTAATTCATCTAAAACGGCAACAGGAATTATTATCTCACAATTTGCTATAGTGCCTGCTTCTATTAATTTGGTAATTTCTCCATCTATTATGATGCTAGTATCTACTACGAACTTTTCCACATGTGTACTCGTTTTTAGCACCTTTTAATCATAACTGTGTTTAAGAATAATATAGTATGCCACCAGAACTAGCCTATGGACGGAAACAAAAATGATGTTCTGATAATTGAAGACAGCAAGGCTACAACTATTCTGCTAAGAGACTTTTTAAAAAAACTAGGATATGAAAATGTCACTACGTCTGATACTGGAAAGGCAGGCATACAGTTATTCTCAGATCTTGAGAATGCCGGAAAAAGACCAATAGTTCTCCTGGATTTTCATCTTCCTGACATGAATGCAAAAGAAGTGATGACAAGCATCTTTAACGTACGACCAGACGCAAAAATTATTCTTGAAACGGCTGATGCCAAGTCTGATGAGCAGATAAAAGATGCTTTACGAGGCGGGGCCTATCTGTATATTGAAAAACCAATAAGATATGAGAATCTAAAAAACGTCTTTGAGACTCTGGAAAAAGAGCAATCAATTCTTGAAGAGGTCCCCTCTGGCGATCTTGAAAGAATACTCTTGCACTTGAAATCCTCTTCTAGGATAAGTTTTGCAAGACTTGCTGAATATTCTAAAACAGAAAATGATGTATTGGAAAAACATCTCTTGCAACTTGAAAGTGAAAAAAAGATAATAAAAATCTCAGACATGAAGGAAGTGTCATGCACCCAGTGCAACTCTATAAGAATACTTCCAAATTTCTTCTGTCCTGCTTGTAATGGTACAAATTTTGTTCAAGGAAAATTAATAGAGCATTTCAAATGTGGAAATGTCTCAATTGAGGATTCGTACAAAGAAAACAAATGTCCGAAATGTAAAAAAGAGATAAAAATTCTGGGTGTTGACTATAAATCAATAGATAACTATTACATATGCAATGACTGTGGGGACAAGTTCTCTGATCCCTCTCAAGATTACATCTGTGTTAAATGCAGCAACAGGTTCCCATTGGAAAAAGCAAAATGGGTTACAAGTATGGGGTACAAGTTAGCTCATCTGTGATTTTATGACTCGGTCAATCACATTGAGCACTTCTTGAAAATTAAACGGTTTTAAAATATATGCACTAGCTCCTGATCTGATACACTCTTTGACAGTCTCTTGGTTGTCACTAGCTGAAATCATGATAATTTTTGCTTTTTGATTGTATGCAATAATTTCCTTGATCACTGCAAGACCATCTTTTTTTGGCATTGCCATGTCAAGCAGTACAATGTCTGGTTTTGATTTGATGTATCCGACCAAAGCCTCCATGCCGCTTGGTAGTTCTAAAACCAAGTTATGCTTGCCAATTACCATTATGTCTTTTAGGACCATTCGTATGGCATCAGAATCGTCAATTATCATTATATTTGCCATATGTGATTCTAATGAATCTGTGCTATATAATTACAAGTGTGATTTAAAATTCTAAAATCTGGGGATATGCGTCCTTTACCATTTTTTTAAAATCGCCTGTTTCTACACTGTCCTGTCCGCCAAAAATACTGGACATCTTCTTGACTGCATCAGACATGATGTCTTGGGAGCCTTTTAGCATTCCCTTGCTTGTAATGTGCTTTAAAATTATGTCGCTTATCATTGCAATCTCACCTATTTTTTCCTGGCCCATCATGGGTGCCAATCCCTTGATCTTGTGCATGTGTTTTTCAATATCTGCTGATTTTTTATAGAGTTGCTCGTCGTTGGCACAATCAAGAAAAATCTCTTTTAAACTGTCTATTTCTGATTGTATTTCTTGTCTTGCCACGCTGAGAAACTCGTCAGACATTTTAACTACTTGCTAGATATCTTTTATACTAACTTTTATACCCGCCCAATGTCATTTTTTTCCTTGTGAAGCTTACTCAAAAGACCTATCTTTTGCTTGGCGTTATAATCGGGGTCTCTGCCATCAACTTTTACCTCCTGATATTTACGACACAACAAAATCAAGATGTCTTACACTCTATTAGTTATGCAAGTGATCTCAAAGTTATAGTAGAAAGCATAGGCAGTACTGCAAATTCTATTGCAAGTGGTAATGAGGGGGACAGGGTGACTATGGAAACCCAAGTGTCTAATTTTGATAACACATATGCACTACTTGGAGTGGGAGGAAACATTGGAGGACTCAATGTGGTTGCAGCCCCATCGGAGATAAGGCCCGCATATGAAAAAGTTGGAGATGCATGGGGACCATACAAAGACGATGCAGAGAAGATAAAACAAGAGACCATTTTTGATTCAAAGGTAAAAGATGGATTGACATATGTCCTTGGTAAAAACGGTGAGCTAATCTCATTGACAAACGGTGTTGAAAATGATCTTTCACCATTGGACCGAAATTATAATAGACACAAAATTATTGCACTTGAGATGATAGATATTGCAAAAGACATTGGAGAAAAGACACTGTTGTATTCTATCGGTGAGGGAGGAAATGTCTCATCGACTCTCAAAAAAGACCAAGTAACATTTGATGCCGATTTGAAAAAATTGGAGGGACTGCCCTTGGATGATCCTGTATATGCAAGCTATGGCATAACGCCAGAAACGCTGCAAGCAATTCCAAGAGAAAATTCTGACTCTTTGAGGCAACTTGATCCTCTCTGGGAATCTGTCAGAGCAAAAATAATCTATGTTGAATCAAACACGTTACTGTCAAAAGACTTTGGATCTTCACTGGCCCAATTAAATTCCCAAAGAAACGTGCTACTCAATTCTACATCTGACTTTGTAAATCAATGGAACGGGATAATCGATTCAGAATTACACGATAAGGTTCTCATAGTGCAGTTGTTTGTAATTGCAGACATTGTGGTATTTGTAGTGGTTGTACTGTCGATTAGAAAATCACTGTCTCCACTTGAGATCATGATTAAGGCAATCAGCCGTGTCAAAGAGGGCTTTTACGGTGATAAAATCAATTATACTGCAAAAGATGAGATTGGTGAACTGGCAGCAACCTTCAATGCCATGTCATCAACTATTCAAGAAAAAGAAGAGGAGGCAAAGAAAATCGAGATAGCAAAAGATGAATTTCTTGCCATGATTACACATGAACTAAAAACCCCCCTTGTACCGATTCAGGGTTATTCTGACATATTGCTTGGAGAGCATCTTGGACCACTAAACTTGACACAAAAGGAGAGGCTCCAGATCATTAGCTCAAGTGCTTCCACTTTGTTGCAACTCATATCAGACTTGCTCGATGCCCAGAAACTAGAATTAGGACAACTCAGAATCAAAAAAGAGAAAAATAACATCAAGGATACTGTAGAAAAAACAATACTTGGAATATTGCCAAATGCAATTTCTGATGATATTTCACTTGCTTTTAGCCCGAAAAAAGATATCTATGCAGTATATGATGAAGACAGGATAAAACAAGTTCTTACAAACTTGATCAAAAACAGCTTAAAGGCAACTTCTCCAAAGACCGGTAAGGTGGAAGTAACTCTGGAAGAAAAACCAAACGAGGTGGTAATCTCAGTCAAGGATAATGGTAGGGGCATACCACTTGCTGCAAAGGACAATATCTTTAAAAAATTCTATCAGGTTGATACTACAAGCACCCGCGAAAAGGGAGGCAGCGGTCTTGGACTGTCAATCTGCAAAGGAATTGTTGAAGCACATGGCGGAAACATCTGGATGCAAAATAACATTCCACAAGGAACAATATTCTCGTTTACAATTCCAAGATCTGATGTAAATAAAACACCAATATAGGAATGAACCTAGTTTAGTAAACTGACATGTTGCTAGAAGATTATGCTGATAAAGCACTCAAAATTGCACTTGATGCAGGTTCAAAATATTGTGATGTCCGAGCAGAGTCTGTCAGGGCAACCGGATTTGTCATTGAAAATGGAGAGGTTGAAAATTTTGTCTCATCTAGTGATTCTGGTCTTGGAATTAGGGTTCTAGTGAATGGGGCATGGGGATTTTGTTCCATATCTGATCCAAAGTCATTTGATATTGTAAAAGAAAACATCGTTGATGCAGTACACGCAGCTAGATATTATTCAGAATATAAAAAACATAAAGTAAATCTTGCTGAAATTCGCTCTTTTAGTGAGCAAGTAAATTTCAAGGTGTCAGTTGAGCCAAGTATTGAAGAGATGGTAAAGATTGGCCTTGAGTCTGACAAAATAATTCACGACAAAAAAAGAATAATCAAGTCATCGATATCAATCCACCATGATAAATTTCATAAATATTTTGTAAACAGCGAAGGATCAAAAATCACTCAAAACTTTGATGATGTGATTGCAAACCTGTCTGCAACAGCCCATTATTCTGGATTGACAGAATCGGTAAACACAACTGAAGGGGGAAGGGGAGGGCTTGAGATGATAACTGGGGAAAACGACATACGTGAAGTCTCAAAAACAATATCCAAAAAAGCAGATGCGCTGCTTGACGCAAAAACAGTAAAAGAAGAAAAGGCAACTGTAGTTATGAATCCTGATTTTGTTGCACTGCTTACACATGAAATTTTGGGGCATCCATCTGAGGCTGACCGAGTTCTTGGAAAAGAGATGGCGTGGGCTGGTGGTGCATGGTGGGCAGGAAAACTTGGGACAAAAATTGGCTCCTCTGAGCTTAACGTAATTGACGATCCAACAATTCCATCTAGCCTTGGGTGCTACAAGTATGACGACGAAGGTGTACCTGCAACAAAAAAAATTCTAGTCAAAGATGGAACTCTATGCAACCACATGCAAAGCAGGGAGACTGCATCGCTGTTTGATACTGTTCCAAACTCTTCGATGAGGGCAACTGGATACTCGTTTATGCCTCTTGTACGAATGGCTTGTACCTGCATTGCACCTGGAAACTGGAATCCTGATGAAATGATAAAAGATGTAAAAAATGGATTTTTGATCTGTAATATGAAAATACCATCAATAGACATGATGAGGTACAACTGGAGCATCTCATGCCAATATGCTCAAAAAATTGAGAATGGAGAACTAGGTGAACTGCTGCGAGATGTAATCGTGATGGGAAACTCACCAGAATTTTTTGAATCAATTGATGCTAGAGGAAAAGATTTCAAGGTACGGCCAATTGCAAACTGTGGAAAAGGCGATCCAATGCAAATTATGCGGATGGGTAACGGCGGTCCACATATACGTGGCAAGTCGATTGTAAAAAGTGTGGCAACATAATGTCTACAAAATTAAATGACGTAAAAAACAGGGTAATATCTTGCGTTAATTGTAGCCTCTCAAAATCAAGAACAAATGCCGTGCCGGGTATTGGAAATGAAAACTCTGACGTAATTTTTGTCGGAGAGGCTCCTGGGAGAAATGAGGATCTTCAGGGAAAACCGTTTGTGGGAACTGCAGGACAGATTCTATCTGAGGCACTTGAATATGCCGGGTTTGCAAGAGACCAAGTCTATATCACTAATGTAGTAAAATGCAGGCCGCCAAATAACAGACAGCCAATCACAGAAGAGCGAGTTGCATGCAGGCCATATCTTTCAGAAGAATTGGAAATAATCAAACCAAAAATAATCTGTATTTTGGGAAACACTGCATACAGCTCATTGTTAGCTGGCAGTGAAATAACAAAAAATCGAGGCAAGATTGTAAAAAACAATGGCCAGCTTTATTTTGTCACTGTCCATCCTGCAGCAATAATATACAATCCTGGCCTCAGGCAGGTTCTCAAGGATGACTTTGTTCTTCTCGCACAAGCACTGGATAAATTAAGAAAGGGTTTGGACGTAGAAATTTCATAATGGCAATAATTGCTCGTTCATTTTATGACAGAGATACAGTTGATGTTGCAAAAGACCTACTTGGTAAAACACTAGTTCGAAAAATTGATGGAAATATCATATCAGGAATCATATCTGAAACTGAGGCCTATAGGTACAAAGACGATCCGGCAAGTCACACGTATGGGGGCATGACTGAGCGAAACAAGGCAATGTTTGGTCCCGTTGGAAGAGCATATGTGTATTTTACATATGGGATGCATTACTGTGTAAACGCCGTAGCACGAAGTCCTGATTATGAAGCAGGCGCAGTTTTGATACGCTCACTTGTGCCAAAAAAAGGAATTGACTTTATGGTACATCAACGCAAAACCCGTGACATTTCAAATCTAACAAATGGTCCTGCCAAACTGACTCAGGCATTGATGATAACAAAAAAAGAGTATGGCGAAGATCTCACAAAGAGATCTAACCTGTATGTAATAGATGGGCTAAAGATAAAAAAATCTCAAATTTTATCTGGACCAAGAATTGGGATAAAAAAAGCAAATGACAAGATGTGGAATTTTAAAATTGCAAAAATATCTTCCTAGTATCTAGGAAGATGGATTGGGTCTTGCGCCGAGTGTGGCAGTCAAGTCAACTGATTTTCCTTCCCTGTACACTGTCAATACTGTCTTGTCTCCAACATTTTTCTGTTCATCAAGATAGGCAATGACATCATAGATTGTCTTGATTGGATGTCCGTCTATTGCAGTTATGATATCTCCACCATGAAGTATGTTGTTCTGATCTGGTGTGGCCGGAGTTATGCCTGCCTTGTCTGCAGGTCCTCCCTTGACTATGCTCTCAACTATTACTCCCTTGAAGTTTCTAGCAAGTCCATTTGCAAGAGAAACGTCTGGGTCAAGGCTTCTTCCCGATATGCCAAGATATGGATGAGCATATGTTCCATTTTTGATCAAGACTGGAGCTATTCTGCTAATTGCATTTGATGGTACAGCAAATCCAATTCCTGCAAAATCTCCTGTACTGGTACTAATTGCAGTATTCATCCCAACAACTTTGCCATTCAAATCCAAAAGAGGTCCTCCAGAATTTCCTGGATTTATTGCAGCATCAACTTGGATTATGTCTGGTATTGAAAATCCTGCAGCAGCTTCGCTTGGAAGTAGTCTTCCAATCTGGCTGATTATTCCAGTTGTCATTGTATCACTTAGTCCAAATGGATTGCCTATTGCAATGACCTGTTGTCCTACATCAAGAGCTGATGAATTTCCAAGGGTCAGAGGTACGAGAGACTCGTCTGAAAAGTTGTCTATTATCTGTATTACTGCAATGTCATTCCCAGGATCAGTTCCTACAACCTTTGCTGTGTAGGTATTTCCATCAATAAATGATACATTTACTGTCTTTGATCCTTCTACCACGTGGTTGTTGGTAACTATTCTTCCGTCTTTATCGTATACAAATCCTGAGCCAAGTCTTGTGGACTGGCTCTGAAGCGGTTGGCCATTAATTATGACGCTATTATCTACTGATGATACTTTGCTTGTTATCTGTACTACTGAATTTTCAGTATTTTTGAAGATGTTCGTAAGTGTAGAGTCTTCTGTTATGAGGCCTGATGATCCGGCAGACCCTGAAGGCCCAGGTGGTCCTTGTGGCCCAGGTGGTCCCTGCGGTCCTGGTGGGCCCTGTACAGTTGCCTGTGATAAGCCACTGAGTAATCCTTCATTGCTAAATTGCAGCATGACTGTAGCCGCAAGGACAATGGTTATTCCAATAAGAATAATCTCAAGTTTTTTCATACTGAAATCTCTCTCACATACTATGAATCAAAATATTATCCTTTACTATCAATTGTTCCATCCCGTGAATCGAGTTTACAATTTGATTTTTTAGTATTATATTTTGCTAAACTTTGGTAATCATTACATAAATATACACACAACTCATTAATTTCACCGTGGTAAAGAAGCAGAAGAATAAGACTAAATCTAGTCCGATTTCTAAGGGTATGATAATTACAGTTGCAATTATGGCAGCCGTTGTAGCAGGCGGTGTGTATTATTTCTGGATCTCTGCAGTTCCAGTAAATGTAGATCATCCTGTATTCCAAACAGCTTCTAACGTCTACATATTGGCAACTCACAATGATCAAGGGTATTACTATGATGAGCAATCTACAAAGACTGGAAAGAAGACAATTTCAAGTACCAACGTTAACCCTCCAATCCATATTCCAAAAGGAACACTTGTTGCACTACATGTGATAAATGAAGACAAGGATACAGGTTCAGACCAAGATCTAAACATTGATGCTTTTAATGTTCATACTAGACATTTGAAGTACTTTGAGGCACAGACCATAAACTTCCTTGCAGACAAGGAAGGGACATATCCATACTACTCTCTAATACATCCTGAAATGAAGGGCAGTATAACTGTGGATCCGTAAACTTGATAGTCAAAATGTTTTTAAAAAAATCTATCTGCTTCAAACAGGAACCAAATTTACATGAGTGAAGACGAGATCGAATCCTCTCGCTTTGACGTACTTGATTTGATGGATAGCTTTATCAAAAAAATTCTTGAAATAAGAAAAATTCTCCTCGGTGTATCAATTTCTGGTTTCATTTTAGCGCCTTTTGCAATCGGACTTTCTATCTTTCTGCTAACTCATCCGCACTTTTTCCTTGTTCTTGAGCGTGAGTATGAATTTGGCATAGCGTTGAGCATCTTGCTTGGGGTGATAATTGCAATATCGGTGGGTTGGATGATAACTGGAATTAGGCAATACCAGACGCTAAAATCTTGGGATAAAAAATATCAAGAATATCAACAACAAAAAGACGACATTGACAAAAAGATTGCATCACAATACGGCCTAGATCAAGACTAGATTTCTTTTTTTCCTGAATCCTTCTTTTTCCTTGGAAATAGTGTCTCATAAGGATCCAAAATCGTTTTACAAAACTCAATCCCCTTTGAGGTTGGTTTGTAAATTGTAATAATGCGTTTTCCAACATGTCTGCCTTCACTTTGAATGAGATTGTTTGATTCCAACTCATCCAGTATTGACTTGTGTTTTTTCAGATTCAACCCGCAAAAGCTCACAAGGGCTGTTTGGTTTAGCTCTCCATATTGAACCAATATGAGAATGATATCTTTTATGATGTAAATTCGATCACGATATGAGGCTGTTCCGGACATTAATCACGTCACAACCCACTTGGTATAATATAATGTCTCATTGTCATGATTTTCTAATCACTAGTAGCTTCTTGCAAAAATAGCATATGTCTTGCTTGAACCATTACATACAATACACTTGGAATCCTCCGTTTTTGCATCAAATGGAATTACTCTGATATCTGCCCCTGTTGATTCTTTGATGACCTCTTCACATTTTGTCTGTCCACACCATGGGGAATAAAGAAAAGCACCAGATTCCATCTCTAACTTGAAAACTTCAAAATCTGTAACTTCTCGTGTCTTTTCTTTTAGCAATTTTTTAGCATTCTCAAAGAGGCTCTGTTGAATCTCGTCTAGCATGGTAACAACTCCTTTTTCTATATTTTCAAATGCAAGATCCGTTTTTTTGAGGTCGTCTCTTCGGACCGTGACCACCTTGCCTTTTGCAATGTCCTTTGGACCTATCTCGATTCGCAAAGGAACACCTTTCATCTCCCAATCATGGAACTTGTATCCTGGAGTTACCTCATCTCTTGCATCCATGTGTACACGAAGGTTGTGTTTTGCCAATGCTTGTTTTATTTCTGAGGCCTTACTGAGGACTAGTTCCATGTCTTGTGGTGAATAGTAAATTGGTACAATGACTACTTGGATTGGCGCAACTCTTGGTGGAAGAACCAGGCCCTTGTCATCCCCGTGGATCATGATGAGTGCTCCAATTAGACGCCATGACACTCCCCATGATGTCTGCCAGGCAAATGTTTCTACATTTTGCTTGTCCAAGAATTTTACATCAAATGGTTTTGAAAAGTTCTGTCCCAAAAAGTGTGAAGTTCCCATCTGCAAGGCCTTGCCATCTGGCATGATTGATTCCATTGTGGTAGTATAGACTGCACCAACAAATTTTTCCTTTTCACTTTTTCTACCTGTAATTACGGGAATCGCAAGTTCTTCTTCTACTGTTTTTTTGTACATCTCAAGTATTGCCATGACCTCTTCTTCTGCTTCTTCCTTTGTAGTGTGTACTGTGTGGCCCTCTTGCCAGAGAAATTCTGATGTCCTCAAAAATGGCTTGGTTGCCTTGATCTCTGCCCTAAGAGCAGTGTTCCAAAAATTAATCTTTAGTGGTAGGTCTCTCCAACTCTTTATCCATTTTGAATACATCGAATATGCAAGTGCTTCAGAAGTTGGCCTTAATGCAAGCCTGTCACCAATCTCTGTCTCACCTGAATGAGTAACCCAAAACACTTCGGGTGTAAATCCTGCAAAATGGTCAGACTCTTTGCTAAGCAATGACTCGGGTATCAGAACTGGAAGAAATCCATTCTCATGGCCCGTTGCCTTTAGTTTTTGGTCAAGCGATGACTTCAAGGATTCCCAGATTGAATATCCGTAAGGTCTTAGAACAATGAGGCCCTTTACTGGTGCATAATCTGCAAGGTGCGCCTTTAGTACTGTTTGTGTATACCATTCACTAAAATTTTCACTTTTTTTAACTGTGATTCCGATCTCTTTGCTCAATTCCAATCTTTCTTATAGTTACACTAATGAGCTTTCTGATTTTTTTAGAGTGGATCGCCTTTGCAGAGCACTTTGCCTGACACTCTGCTCTGGAAATTAGGGCATACAAAACATTGGATAAACGGCAGTTCGTTTTTCAAGACAGGGCAGTCTACTGCTTCCTCTTTCATGCGCTTTAGCATCTTTGGACTAACACCTTTTAGCTTGAGTTTTCCCTTGTCATCCATCATACCTGATGACTTGAGCTCTTCTTTGGTTTTGTCTGAGAGCTTGATTGCTTTTGGAACAACTTTTACTGGGACTTCATATTTGTGCGGAAGTTCAGTCATGATCTACAACTTGGGAAGCTTGAATATATTACTAGTGGTAAAAGATCTAACCATCACTTAAGATTAATATAATCTGATTTGTGGTTGAAAGAAGAAACTGATGTTAGCAATCTTTGATGTTGAAGGCGTATTACTTGATGCAGAATTTCTCCCGATACTTGCCGAAAAAATTAACAAACAAGATGAAATTTGGGAAATTACAAGACAGGGTATTGAAGGAAAAATAAATTGGGAAAACGGACTAAAAAAAAGAATTGATCTTCTCCGTGGAATTGATTATCAAACATGCAAGGAAGTATCTGATTCACTAAAAACAATGACTGGCGCAAAAGCGGCTTGCAGGGCATTAAAGGCAGCAGGCTGGAAACTTATGGCCGTGTCAGGAGGATTCACAATAATGACTGACAGGCTAAAAGAAGAACTGGACTTGGACTATGTCTTCTCAAACGAGTTATTGTTCAAGGATGGAAAACTAGATGGCGTAACTATTGATGTTGACTCTGACAAGGCCAAGTCTGCAATCATAAAAATAAAAGAATGGAAAGAGGAAAAAGAGAACATTGTTGTGGTTGTAGATGGGGCAAACGATATCAAATTGTTTGATATTTGTGGTCTGGGTGTTGCATTCAGGGCACAGGACATGGTAAAGGAAAAAGCAACTATCACGCTGGAAGAAAAAGATCTTTCCAAGCTTATTGGACTAATCAACAAACACTATGGCCTAAAAATACCGTTGCAGACAATGGCCTAAGCGGGATATCATTTTAAGCAGTAAAAAATTAAACCTGTTACATGTCGTTGCAGATAATTCCTGTCAAGATTTCAGGGGATGTCAAATATGGTGATGACCTAGTTGAGATTTTGCTCAAGACAAAGGCTGGTCGAGGTCTAAAAGAAGGGGACATTTTGGTATTTACACAAAAAATAATATCCAAGCAAGAGGGCCAAAAGATTGACCTGTCCAAAATTAGGCCCGCACTTCTTGCAACGGGAATTGCAAGTGAATACAACAAAGATCCAAAAATTGTCCAGCTAATTCTTGATGAAACAAAAAGGATCATCCGCATGAAAAATGGAATAATAATATCCCAAACACGTAACGGACTTGTTTGTGCAAATGCGGGAATTGACGAAAGTAATGTGGAAAAAGGATTTGCCACACTTCTTCCAAAAAATGCTGATGACTCTGCCCGGAAACTACAACGGCGCATAAAAACCAAGACTGGAAAAAATATTGCAGTGATTATTTCTGATACTTTTGGAAGGCCGTTTCGAGAAGGACAGACAGATGTGGCAATAGGTGTGTCTGGAATGCCTTCAATAGTTGACTATGAGGGAAGACAAGATAAATTCAAGCGAATTCTTCGGGTTACGGCAATTGCGGTTGTGGATGAAATCTGCGCTGCAAGCGAACTGGTTAGGGGAAAAACACTACATACGCCAATTGCAATTGTACGAAACTACAAGTTTGATAAAAAAAACGGAAGACTGGAAGATCTACTACGAGACAAATCTCTTGATCTATTCAGGTGATAGAAAAATTTCAGAAACAAAGATTATATGCATTGATTGATGGATTCGATAAACATTGGCTGGATTAAAAATTGAGTTGCACTGTCATAATGAATTTTCAAACTTTCAACTTGGACCAAAAGAGACTCCATATGATTGCGGGGTGACAATAAAGGAACAGCTTGAAAAAGCACATGATCTAGGCCTTGATGCCTTTTTCATTACAAATCACAATACTGTAAACGGATACAGTTCGCTTTTGGAGTACAAGGAGAACCATGAAAAATACAAAAAGATCAAGGTCTATCCTGGGGAAGAGATCACAACTGATCAGGGAATACATGTTCTTGCATTTGGATTAAATGAAACCATAAAAGCCGGAGCCAGTCTTGAGGAGATACTTGATATCATAAAGTCCCAGGGAGCAATCTCTTGTGCACCACATCCTTTTGGCCTAAGCAATGGATTGAGGGAACAAGCCGTACTGTGTGATCTGATTGAAGTCTTTAACAGCAACAATGTGGACAGGTATTCTAATCTTCGGGCTTATCATTTTGCCAAGGCAAATAATCTAATCGAAGTGGCAGGAAGTGATTCACATGTAGCATCTACACTTGGCAGGTGCATCAACATGATTGATTCTGAAAATAACTTGGATGACATTTTGTATGCATTACGACATGGAAAAGTTACAATAACTGAAACTGGCTATATCACAAGTAGAGAGATGATACAGCACGCGCTGTATAAAATTGAAAACTCTAAAGAAGACATTATCATGTACTTTCAACAATATCATCCTCATCTAACTGGACTGTGCAGATTTTTGATCAATGCTTTTGAATCAAACCCAAACAGTATAGTCTGGACAACTGCATACAAAGTTGCAGTGCGCATGATTACAAAACTTTCAAACAAGGTAAACTTCAAAGATCAAGATCACACGGTTTTGTATGAAAGAAATCTACGGGCAATACTGCCAATGATTCTCAAGTGACAGGATTTTCTTGCGCCTATGAATAGATTTTAATATTGCGTGAGCACTTTTTTGGTTACAGGTGACCGATATTTCGGAATTAACTCCAACAAAAACAATTGATGTACGTGGTATGTTCTGTCCTGAACCTGTCTTTAGAACAAAGATAGAGATGGAAAGAATGGCTGTAGGAAATATTCTGAAAATAACTGCCGACGATCCTGCATCTGAAGAGGACATAACAAGATGGGTAACTAGAATGGGTCACCAATTAATTGGTATTAAAAAAACGGACAAAGACCTAGAGTTTACCATTAAAAAGGTGAAATAATTCCTTGGCTGAAACATTGGACGATGCCGCTGGGATGTCCATAAAAATTGGCGGTACTCCAACTGTAAAACTAGAATCACTTTCAAAAAATCAAACAGAATATCATGCTAAACTAGAATTCTACAATCCATTTGGTTCTGTAAAAGACAGGGCTGCATACTGGATGGTAAAGATGGCAGAGGAGGCAGGTCTGATAAAACGAGGACATACAATAATCATAGAGCCCACCTCTGGAAACACCGGCATTGCACTTGCAGGAATTGCAAAGATTCTTGGATACAAAGTTGAGATCGTAATTCCTGAAAAAGCAAGTGACGAGACAAAGAAAATAATCGAATCACTTGGTGCTACGCTATACCAAACATCTGATGACTTGTGCCCAAAGGTGGGTGCAGGAACGGATCAAAGTATTGCGCTTGCATGCTCTATTGCGTCTGCAAGACCTGACAAGTATTATTCTCCTAACCAGTATGCAAACGAAGCAAACTTTATGGGCCATTACAAAGGAACTGGTCCTGAAATCTGGGAACAGACTCAAGGAAAGATAACTCACTTTTTCACTGGTGTTGGAACAGGCGGAACCATAACTGGAATAGGTGTATATCTAAAAGAAAAAAATCCTGGTATCAAGATTATAGCAGTACAGCCCCAGCAGAACCACTTGATTCAGGGCCTGAGAAATTTTGAAGAGTCTGCCAAGCCTGATTTATTCATCAAGCGTGAAAAAGTAGTTGATGACTGGATAACAATTACAAACGAAGAGGCGTTTGCTTCTGTTAAAGAAATCTTGCAAAAAGAAAAGATGTTGGTAAGCCCATCGTCTGCTACAGTCTACACTGCCATGAAAAAATACAACATTGCAAACGGATATGCAGTTGGAATATTTGCAGACGATGGAAGAAAATTCAAGAGCCTCTATACTCATCAGAAAATATTTACTGACGAAGAATTCGAGTCTGCACTGAAAAACTCAAAATACATATCCAAAGTCCAGTCTGCCTGATTGTTACTTGTGCTCTGAGAGGTACTTGTCTACATCAATTGCAGCCATACAACCAAAAGCCGCTGCTGTAATTGCTTGCCTGTATCTGTGGTCGTGTACATCTCCTGCCGCAAAGATTCCATCTACATTTGTCTGTGTGTGATTTTTGAGTGCAATGTATCCATTGCTATCAAAGTCAATCTGGCCCTGGAATAATTTTGTATTTGGCTCGTGGCCTATTGCTACAAAGAGACCTCCCACTTCTAATGTGTCAACCTTGTTTGTGGTGACATCTTTTACCGTGATCTGGTTGACTTTTTGGCTTCCCTTTATCTCTTCGATTACAGTATTCCAGTGAAATTGGATCTTTTTATTTTCAAAAGCTCTATCTTGCATTACTTTACTTGCACGAAGTGTGTCCTTTCTGTGTATCACGTGTACCTTGTTTGCAAACTTTGTAAGAAATATGGCCTCTTCCATGGCAGAGTCGCCTCCGCCTGCAACAACAATTTCCTGATTCTTAAAAAATGGTCCATCACATGTGGCACAATATGAAACACCGCGTGCACTAAACTCTTGTTCTCCTTTTGCACCTATCTTTCTTGGTGTGGCACCTGTTGCAATGATTACTGCATCTGCTTCGTATTCCTCAGAATATGTCAAAATCTTAAACGGCTTGCGTTTGAAATCAACATTTACTACTTCATCGTCAATGATTGTGGTCCCCATCCTTTCTGCCTGCTGTCTCATTGTTGTCATCAGCTCTGGGCCCATGATGCCGTTTGCAAAACCTGGAAAATTTTCAACTTCTGTTGTAAGCATTAACTGGCCTCCTGGGAGGATTCCTGAGATGATGAGGGTCTCACGTTTTGCACGTGACGTGTATATTGCTGCAGTGTATCCGGCAGGACCTGCACCGATAATTATTACATCAAACTTTTTTTTCACTTCTGGTTTCTTGTTTTCTGATCTTATCTCTGCTTGCACAAGTCAAACTCATTCAAGTTCATATTTAAATTATTCATGCTTTTTGATCGATTCAAGAATTCCCCGGTGGTGTTCGCAGAGTTTTCCTAGATTGATTTGTGCATGGATAAGATCTTCTTGCCAATGTGCGTTATACAGGATGCAGTCCTTTGAATCGCAAAATGGCTCTGATGTGAGATGGTAAAAAATTGCCTGGAGTGCATATCCTCGTACCACCTTGTCAAGATTGGTATCATGGTATTCCAAAAATTTTCCTCTGAACTTGTCTTTTAATGCATCAAGGTTTAGGCCCTGAGAGATGCTATGTTGCATTATTAGATAATATGCGCGCGGTTTTGCAGGTGCTTCTATTATTCCAGTAGTTGAGATTATCGCAGGATTGGCACAAATCACTGCCCTTCCATGGTATCTGCAGTCTTCGTAATCGTATGTGCACCCAAGTCTTGTGGTAAAAGCAATATGAAATGTATCCTGAGATGATTCTTCTTCTGGGATTGTGTTTTGTACGATATTTTGAATCTCAAAACCATCATACAATACAATGTTGCTTGATTCAGAATTATTCCCAAATGATTTTTCTTCAAAGTTAATTTCTTCTTCTGTTGGGGTATGTGGCTCAAAGGGTGAGTGTGGATTGAAGACCCTTGATGATGCCAACTTGTATGCTGTATTGCTATCTAATTTGAAATGCAAAAAGAAATTCTTTCGCACTAGTACTGGTATTCCTAATGTCTCCTCTAGAAATTTTGCCAGATTGTTTATTTTAATTTCCGGAACGGATGGCTCATCATATAAGAAAATTCTAGATATCCTCATCAAGTACTTTTGAAAGTGAATTGATTTATCTTCTTAGCTCTTTTAGCTTGGCTGCTGTAACTTCTGCCGCCTTTTTACCTGATAGCAACATGGAGCCATATGTTGGACCCATTCTTGCAAGGCCGTATGTTTCAGTGACAGACATGCCAGAAATGACAAGCCCTGGGTAGAGCTCACCTGTCTTGTATACTACTCTGTTTTCTCCATCGTCTATCCACATTGGATCCATTCCCTTCCATTCTACAAGTTTTCTGTCTACCAATCTTTTTACTGCAACAGAATCATGGCCTGATGCATCAATTACCATCTTGGCCTCTAATGCAATAGGATCCACACATGTTATGTTTCTTGGAAGTGCAGATACTGGCATCCAGTTTACAACAACTCCTGCTACGCGACCGTTCTTCAAAACTAGATCGTCAAACTTGGTTAATTGTAGAAACTTTACTCCAGCATCACATGCCGCTGCAATCAATTTTGATACTGCATGTGGACCTGGTGTTAGAAAGAGACCTTCGGAAATCTGTTTGTATGGAATTCCTAATTCATCCCATATCTTTTGTGCTGGAGCCCTCACTGTTACAGGATTCATCATGTATCCTCCAAGCCAGTAACCTCCGCCTAGGTAGTTGTTTTGTTCAATTACGAGGACCTTGAATCCCATTAATGATAATTCTCTGCTTGCAGTAAGACCTGCAGGGCCTGCGCCAATAATTATTACATCAGAATCTGATCTATCAATTAATACTTCATGAAACTCGTTTGCGATTGCCCGTGTGATCTCCACTTCTCTTAAATCTGCAAAAATCTTTGGTGCTTCGTCACTTAGAGTTGCTTTCTGCATAAAAAATTAACCTCTATTTTGCACATTAATAGTTTGCTCAGTTTACAAACGTCTCTTCAAAGGATTCTATGCATTCTCTTATGTGCATCTTCTTTGATGGGCTCTTGAATGCATAGGCAGAAATGATATCTGCTTTTGCAAAGTCTTTGCTAGAAATGATTTTCTTTGCAGCCCTTATGGTATCAACTATGACGTTGCAGCCGTTTGTGCTATCATTTGTTCGAAGGGACAAGTCAAGCTCGACAGGAGAACTAAGAAAGCCTTTTGCCTCCATCCAATAGTAACTCACTCTAGAGTCTCCAAGCTGCTCTGCATATTCTGTTGTACCTGCAGTAGATTTGAAAGGAATTGGAGATTCTATTGCAATGGAATCTGTCTTTATCTGCCTCTTTCGCTCCCTTGTTTCTTCTGCCATTGTGCTCTGGGTATCCTGATTGCCTCCCACATCAAGTTGGTATGCCTTTTGTAGTACAATGCCACGGCTTGCCATGAAATCAATCATGCCTCTGTGAAATGCTGTACCTCCAAACTGGCTCATCAGGTCGTCGCCAAGTATCAATAGTCCTTTTGATTCAAACGCCTTTCTTGTCTGTTCTGTGGCAGTCTTGGCAGATGTTGCATTAAAAAAAGAACAGCCTGCATCAAGTGCGGCTCTGGCATATTTCTCACCACTTTTTTCCATTCCAGAAGAGATTAGATTTACAACAAAGTCTGGCTTTGCTTTTTTGAGGGAATTTACAAACTCATCATAGCTTGATGATTTTATCTGTCCATTTTGTGCAATATGCGATGGTGTGACATCATCTGAAATTCCAGGCTGGACTGTAACGTTTCCAAAGTCTGACTTGGAACCTTTTATAACATTTGTCAAGTTCTTGCCAACCTTTGATGCATCAATGTCATATGCTGCAGTAACTGTGAAATCGCTCAATGACAGTCCTGATATCTTTGGATGCCACAAACCGTCAGTAGAATTTTTGTAAAACTCAAAACCTTTTACAAGTGTAATGGATACATTGCCAATGCCAACTAGTGCAAGACTGATTTTATCTGACACGTTATTTTTTTCTTGCCGGTCATCATTTAACTCTTTTCTGGTTATGTGCAACTAACAAGTTTTTCCTAGACAAGTTGCAGACAAAATATGCAACTTTTGCCATAATCATACTGAATTTAGCGAAAATTCCCATAATACAAAATTTATATGCGTTCTGGAGACTAGCAAGAATAATTGAGTAATACCAGTGTAAACCAGTCAAAGCCAGATAATGCCCCCACTCACAAGGTAAACTGGGGAAGACTAGAAGAGGCAGAGAGATTCTCTGAGCTTGTAAAACAATACAGACAAGGAAAAATTACCCGTGATGATTTTAGACGATTCAGGTTACAGCATGGTGCCTATGGCAGCAGAATGACTGATGATTACAGCATGATACGACTAAAGCTTCCAGCAGGCGAAGTCTATGCCGAACAATTAGAGAAAGTTGCAGATCTCAGTGAACAATTCTCTATAGGCAGTGCACACGTATCCACCAGACAAAACTTTCAACTCCACTGGGTAGCATTAGAGGATGTATCTGAGGTTCTAAGAGGCCTTGCAGAAGTTGGCATGACAACAAGGGAAGCATGTGGAAATTCTGTTCGAAGTATCATGTGTAGTCCTCTTGCGGGTGTGTGTCAAGACGAAATCTTTGATCCTACTCCGTATGCAGTTGCTGCAACAAAGTTTCTTTTACGAAATCCAATGTGCCAGTCACTTCCAAGAAAATTCAAGATAAACTTCACGTGTTGTGAAAAGCATGGCATGGCAAGAATGGTAGACATTGGTCTGATTCCACAAATAGTAGAAATAAACGGCAAGCCACAACGTGGATTTAAAATATTTCTAGGAGGGGGACTTGGAGCCCAGTCATTTGTGGGCCATCAGCTGGAGCAATTCACTTCAGAAGATGAACTGCTGCATACTATTGTTTCAGTAATTCGAATATTTGACAGACTTGGCAACAGGGAAAACATGGCAAGAGCAAGAATGCGTTATCTTGTAAACGAAATGGGTTGGGAAAAATTCCAAAACTTGGTGTTAAAAGAGCGAGCAATGTTAAAGATGCTCTTGTCAATTTTGATAAAACTTGAAGTCGACAAGACTCCTGAAGTATTAAGAAAGATATCAATCAGTTCTGAGATTCCATCTGTTCCACAAGGATTTGCAAGATGGAAAAAATCTAACACTTTCAAGCAAAAGCAACCAGGCTTTAGCTCTGTATTTCTTACACTAGAGTCAGGTGATGTAACATCAACACAGCTGAGGGCTATTGCAGAGATGGCAAGAGAGTTTACCGCAGACGGCCAGATACGAAACGGCTTTACCCAAGATATGGTATTTCGATGGGTGCGAGACGAAGACCTCCCAAGGATATACTCAAAGCTCCTAGAGGTAGGACTTGCAAATCCTGGTGCACTCACAATGGCATCTGTTGTAGGCTGCTCTGGAACAACTTCATGCAACTTGGCACTAACAAACTCACACAGACTTGCAAAGGAAGTACAAAGAAAATTCCTTGAGCTAAAAATTGATGAAGACGATGATCTGAGAAATTCTACTATCAAAATAAGTGGATGTCCCAACTCTTGTGGACAGCATGAAATTGCAACAATCGGATTTTATGGTGGTGGTGGAAGGCTTGGAAAGGACATGTACCCATTGTATACCATGTCACTTGGAGGAAGATCTGATGAGGACACTACACTTGGACATTCATGTACAAAGGTTCCAGCAAAGAGAGTGATTCCAACAATTTTAAAAATTGTAGAGATATTCAAATCTGAAAAAAGACAAGGCGAAACACTTGACTTGTGGATACGCCGAGTAATCCAAGGAAATGGGGGACCAAAAGTATCATCACTTGAAACAATCAAAGAATTGCTCAAGCCTGTTGTACTTGCTCCAACAAAAGATCAGGATGAAGACTTTTACGCAGATTATGGAGGTGACGGAAGCTATCACACCAAAACAGGAAGGGGCGAATGTGCGGCTTGAGCAAAGAAAAAACCACTCAAGTTACAGTCGATGCCGACAAGCTACGTTCTGAAATACGCGATAAAAGTGTCAAGGTTCTTGATATTAGAAAAGAAGAAGACTACAAACAAGGCCATATCACTGGGGCAATAAATCTCCCGCTTGCATCTCTTCTTGCAGATGACAGCCCTGAAAAAGTTCTCCAATATGCCCAGTCATTTGGAATAGGTGACGAGACTCCGGTTGTAGTATACGATGATACATTTGGTGCACTTGCATCAAGGGTTGCTTGGACACTTGAATACATTGGACACGGCGATGTCTCTCTGCTTGATATAACATATGGCACATGGAAAAAACTTGGATTGGAGACAAGCTCTGAGATTCCATCTCCTGTAAAAACAAACCATTCCCTAAAACTGCAACCGCAGATTCTTGCAACTTCAGATTATCTAGTGCCTGCCAAGGAAAAGGGTGCAATCCTGGTCGACAACAGGGAGCGACTCAACTTTTTAGAGCAGCACATCCCAGGTGCAATAAATATTCCATACAGAATGTTAGCATCAGGCCAAAACATACTCCGACCAAGAGATGATCTCAAAAGACTGATGCAAAACAGGAACATTAATGCAGATTCTGAAATTATAACATATTGCGGAAGTGTTGGCACGCTCTCAGGCCTAGGATACTATGCACTAAAATCACTTGGAATGAGCAACGTCAAGCTCTATGTACGCTCATTCAAGGAATGGAAGTCTCTTGAAAAACCAATAGAAAAGCAAAATGATGCAAACTATTGGGACTTGTCTGCAGAATAAATCTAGTAACTCTGTCCGGCTTCGTTTCTAAGCTTCTTTGTTATCATCATCTCAATGTTGCTAAAGAGATCAACCATCTTGTGTTTGTTTACCTGCAGATATTCAGTACCCTTGTCAGTCAGTCTTACCTTGTAAAGTCTAATGTCTCGGTGTTCCTCAAAAAAGTATTCTATCATCTGTCCGCCTTTTTTTGAAGGTTCGATGAACACGTCAAGCTTTGAAATTATTTCTGTAACATCTCCTTTTTCAATTGCAGTCTTTGCTGCCTGCACTGCCTCGTTTATCTCCTTGAGATTTTGTATGACAATTGGTTGCGGTTTTTTTGCAGTTCCAAAAAAGCCCTTTTTCTCGACACCAATTTTTTCAGCAAGCTCTGGAACTATCTCATACTCTTCTACTTTTTGCAATCCAAGATTTTTTTCTGTCTTGATAAGCAAACCCTTCTCGACTAGTTTTCTTGCAGCGTCTTCGACTTCAAGCTTGCCAACCATTGTAGTCCAAACAATCTGTCCTACTTTGCGATACCCCTGTCTTACTGATTCTAAAACTACAACTTCAACAATTCTTCTATATCCTTCATCTGTTCTGATGTTTTCAAAATCCTTGTCCTTTACTGCCTTTTTGGCATTTTTGACATCTATCTCAATTGCACGCTTGAGTGCCTCGATTGACTCTGGTATGTGGTTTAGAAGTGAATGGTAACATGCCTTGTTGTACCATGACATTCCATCTGTTGGATTGGAGTCAATTGCCTTTTCTACACAATCTAGCGCTTTATCGTAATTTTTCTGCCTATAGTAAATCAAGCCTTTCAAGTTCCAGGCTTCGGCATTAGTGACATCAATTTCATGGACCTTGTTGTATGCTTCCATTGCACTGGACAAGTCATTCATGTGAAAACGAGTGTATCCTAGTTTGAGTAATGATTCTACATGGGTTGGGTCAACTCGCAATGCATCTTCAAAAGCCCTTGCTGCTTCGTCCATTCTTTCGTCTGCCATGAGGGAGACTCCTTTCTTGAAGTGCTTGTTTCTGCTATAGTTAGGATCCGTCAGTTTAGTATTCTTTGATTCCTCGGGTACGTTTGGCTCTGCCCTTCTTATCTCAGTAACTTCCTTTTTGTCTCCAAATAGTTTCTTCACGGTCATCAAAATGTGGATTAGCCGTAGATAAATAGATTAGTTTGAAAGGCAAACAGGTAGAAAACCGATTTCCAAGTATCTAAAAATTCACAAATGGGCTTTATATCATATTGAAAATACAAAAATACTTAGGAATTACACGTAGAGCATGTCATCCAAAGATAATATTATTGAGGTATCTGGCGAGTCACCCTTCAAGCTAACGTCGGGTGTCTTTGAGGTACAAATTGCAATCTGTGATGCGCCTCCGTCCCCTGATGACATCAAGCGAAGAAGTTTTCACATGTTATGGAAGGAGAACTTTCATCTGCGGGTAAAAGACAAACAATTCACCCAGGTGTTGGGTTCTGCAAAAAATCCATTGCCTGACTCTGTATTTCAAAGAGGAACTGTCTGGGTTGTTGTAATTGATCAATTCTCTTCAATTCATTCCAGTTTTCAAGTTGATGTACCAAGAACTAGTTCTGATTATGTGGAACCTCAACCAGAACCTGTAACACATTCTACAAAATCTGATGCAGATTATTCTAGATCAAAACCTATTGTTGAGCATTATTCTGGTGAGCGCGGTTCCCGTGGACCGTCAGGTCCAATGGGTCCATCCGGCCCCATGGGTCAGCCAGGTCCAATGGGTCCTGCAGGTGTACACGGTCCACCTGGCCCAATGGGTGTGCAAGGCGATAAAGGCTCACCTGGTCCTTCTGGTGATAAAGGCGATAAAGGCCCACCAGGTCCTCCTGGCGATAAAGGTGACAGGGGAGACAAGGGTCCAATGGGCGACAAGGGAGTCACTGGAGATAAAGGCCCACTGGGTCCGTCCGGTCCACAAGGTGACAAGGGTCCACATGGTCCAACCGGAGACAAAGGTGACAGGGGAGACAAGGGTCCAATGGGCGACAAGGGAATCACTGGAGATAAAGGTCCACAAGGTGACAAGGGTCCCCGTGGTGATGAAGGAGAAAAAGGCGAGAAAGGAGACAAGGGTGACAAGGGAGATAAAGGCGATAAAGGATTAACTGGAGAAATTGGCCCACTTGGAGAAAAAGGTCCGACAGGTCCTCCAGGTCCACAAGGTGACAAAGGAATCATTGGCCCACCAGGTGAGCAAGGTCCAAAGGGTCCTCTGGGTACTCCTGGTGACAAGGGTCTGCCAGGTCCACAAGGTCCACAAGGTGACAAGGGACTAACTGGTCCACAAGGTCCACTTGGAGAAAAAGGTCCACAAGGTCCTCAAGGTCCTGCAGGCGAAAAAGGTCTTACAGGAATTCCAGGTCCACAAGGTGACAAGGGTCCACGAGGATTACCCGGCCCAAGTGGTGAGCAAGGTCCAAGGGGAACACCAGGTCCATCAGGTCCTCCGGGTCCACAAGGAATTCAAGGTCCACAAGGTGAAAAAGGTACAACCGGTCCACAAGGTGTACCAGGTGACAAGGGTCCTCCGGGAATTCAAGGTCTGCCAGGTCCAGTTGGTCCATTGGGTCCACAAGGTCCCCCTGGTGACAAGGGTCCACAAGGTGTGCAGGGTCCACAAGGTGACAAGGGATTAACAGGTCAACAAGGTCCACTTGGAGATAAAGGACAACAAGGTCCACAAGGACAGCAAGGTATTCCAGGTGAACAAGGTCCAAGAGGTCCTCCAGGTACTCCCGGTGACAAGGGTCCTACTGGATTTTCTGAACAAGAGCGTGCTCTGATAACCCAGTTGCTTGAGATCTTGTCTTCGAAAAATGTACTGACAACTGAGCAGCAAATAAAATTGATGAGCTTTCTTTACTAAAAATATCTTCAAATAACTCACACTGGTTCACAAGTATCATGAGCACATCAAAAGAAAAAATAGAATTCAAAATGCTAGATCACCAAAGAGTTGGAGAAGAACATGTTACTTTCAAGCTTGAAGATGGTACAATTGTTAAAGTTAAAGTTGATCTGGACAGAGTTGGAATTGCTACAAATTACAAAAACCCTGACGGGACTCCGCACTATGCAGTTAATGCATCGCTTAAGCTGTCCATAATTCCTAATGAAAGAAAATTTTTCGTAGAGCCTGATGCAGTGAAATCAAAATCGCCATCTCCACCAGGTCAAATGTTTAGCTAAAATATTACAAATTATCGCCTACTAGAAGCGATAATCTGTTTAAAATTTTATCTTCGTCTTTTTGGAGCTGCTCTCTTTGCTTTTCTTGTAGCTGATCTTCTTTTTGGTGCACTACGTTTTGGTGCAGATCTTCTCTTAGGAGCTGATCGCTTTGGTGCAGATCGTCTCTTTGGAGCACTACGTTTTGGAGCTGATCTTCTCTTTGGAGCTGATCGCTTTGCAGCAGATCTTCTCTTAGGAGCTGATCTTTTTTTAGCAGCCCGTGTTGATCGTTTTGCCATTACACAATTGTTGTGTTTACTAGTTTTTCTATAGTGACGCTTAAGAAAATTACACTAAATGATAAGTAAAACACACACAATTTTTTTCATAAAAAATTAAATTTTTGATAAAAATTTAGTAAACTGATTCTGCAGATGGTCTTCTTCCTTGCAACCATGATGTCTGTCCACACTCTGTGCATTTGTACTGTCTTCTTTTTTTGTATGTCGGCATGTTTGGCATGAAAATAATTTCTTGTTTTGTTTTTGAAAAACATTTCTTGCACCATCTGTATTCAGCTTCTTCCACGATATCAGAAAATATTTACCGCACAAAAGAGTTTTTGCTATCTTGCCTTGATTATTGTTAGCACATCTTCGTCTTGCAGTACGTGGTTGATGCCTACTCGCTGCCCGCCAAACTTTACACTCTTGCCCCACACCAATGCATACCTGAAATCTTTTTTGAGGTCACGGTGAAGCTTGTTGCAAATGTCAAGCACTGTGGACCTGTCCCTTATTATCAAAGGCTCTTTGAAATCTGTCTCGCCTCCCTTTGGCCTCATGTAAATTCTGATAAAATCAAGTCTCTCAAATATTGCATCTTTTAGTGCTGTTATGTTGATGTCACCATCTGCTGATATTGGAACAAATTTTGACTTGCTCTTTTGCTGTAACTCATTTACAAAGCCCTGGTTTACAAGATCTATCTTGTTCATTATTGTAAGTGACTGGACATAAAATTTATTGCCTGATATGAAATCCGTCAACTGGTCAGCGTCCACATCTTCTCTTACTAGTACCCTGCCGTTGTTCATCCCGTACAGTCGCAGTATGTCCTTCATCAAACTGATTGACATTTTGGTGAGCGGAACCTGCTGGCTTACTGCAAGTCCTCCGTCTCCAGTCTTTTCTATTACGATATCTGGGGGTTTTTGGTCAAGTCTGATTCCAATGTTTCCAAGCTCTGTCCTGATTACATCTTCAAGATATGGCTGGAATACATCCAAAATTATCAAAACTAGATCTGCACTTTTTGCAACTGCCAAAACTCTTTTTCCAAGACCCTTGCCAGTTGATGCACCCTTGATGATTCCAGGCAAGTCAAGCACTTGGATCTTGGCACCACGATATTCCATCATTCCAGGAATTACAGTTGTTGTAGTAAACTGGAATGCACCCACTGCCGATTTTGCACCAGTCAATTTGTTGAGCAGAGTTGACTTGCCAACACTTGGAAGGCCGATGAATACAACTGTTGCATCACCAGTCCTTTTTACATCAAAACCTACCGAGCTCCCACTTGATCTTGATTTTACCTCCTCTTGCTCTCTTTTGAGCTTGGCAAGCTTTGCCTTGAGAAGTCCAACATGGTGCTCAGTTGCTTTGTTGATCTGAGTCTTTGACATCTCGTCTTTAATGGACTGGATTTTTTCTGGGATTCCCATCTGCAGAATTGGTAGTATCTTACTGAATAAAATCTTACTACTTGTGTCTACGGGCGATTCTCTTTTTTTGCGCCTATGATTTGATGTACTGTAAAAACATGTTGCCAAAATAAACTGCCGCAAATGCACTAGCTGTCCTTGCTATGCTCATGGATATTACAAATTTCTTGAAATTGTATTTTTTTACTCCGGCAATGACAGTTACAATCTCTGTGAGTATTGGCACCAAGCTGAGGGCAAAAATTATGCCCCATCCATATTTGCTCAGCCAGACAAAGCTCTTCTGGTGGTGTTCGTCTTTGTGTGTCTTTCGCAAGATCTTGTACACTTTGCCGCCATCATATCCAATGTAATACGTCAGGATTCCGCCTATGATGGAGCCAACTGACATGACTGTAAACACCAGTATCTCACTTTGACCATCTAGGAGAAGTGCAGTTGATGTCACCACGATTGGAAAAGGAATGACTGACGCAAAGACTGCATTTAAGAAAAGACCCAATGACCCATATTTTACAAAAAAGGGATTCTCAAGTATGGGCCTCAGAAAATCAATCAGCATAAACTAGGTCAATTTTAACCTGATAATAGAGCTAACTGATTTTTGCAAAACATGTCTTTAGACTTTGGGATCTTTTTTGCTAGTGACTCTGGAATATAGTACATCGTTCTCCTTTTTGATGTACACAATTCTTGATGCAGGAATTGCCTCAAAGTTTTCAGATATCTCTAGAAATTTCTCAAGTGTTGTCTCTCTTGTTGTGGAAAAATCAATGTATCCTACAAGGTATAGTTCTGGGTTGTCATGGTACAATGCATTGCTAAAAATCTCTGAAACTTTTCCCTTTCTTGTCATGTATCAATTGCACCTCAAAACTATTTTAGATAGCAGTTATTATGACCCACGTCATACGTGATTTCAGATGAAGCCCAAGATCTTTGCAATTGACATTGATGGTACAATCACTGACAACAAGGGAGGCAGGGTTGATCTTGACGCACTTGCAGCTCTTAGATATCTTGTAAAACTTGGACACAAGGTCATCTATGTTACAGGAAGATCCTCTGTTGAGGCCTATGTCTTGTCTGTATTTGGGGGAACAACAAGAATTGCAGTTGGCGAAAACGGGGGAATCATCACCACAGGTCCTGCTGAACACAAGCTGATTGGAAATAAACAAAAATGTCTTGACGCATTTGAATTCCTAAAAACCAAGATTCCGGAGGCAATAGAAAAGCCAGTCTTTCCAAGGATTACAGAAGTGGTACTTGAAAGAAATTTTGATGTAAATTTAGGCAAGAAACTTTTTGCTGAAAATAATCTTGATGTAACCTTGACTGACAGCCAGTATGCATATCACATCAATTCAAAGGGTGTGGACAAGGCAACAGGCTTTCTTGAGATAATGAACATGTTTTCTGCACAAAAAGAGGATGTTATTGCAATAGGGGACAGTGAAACTGATGTCCCGCTCTTCAAGTTGGCAGGAACAAGTGTAGCCCTTGGAAATGCCCTAAAGGATGTCCAGTCTCATGCAACCATTACAGTGCCAGGACATGCAGGTGATGGCATGATTGAAGCATTAGAGGCAGTCCAGCTGAAATTATTGGCAGAATGATGGTATCATGACATTAAGACTAGTTTATGACGAAATCAGGCTCGGTGTAAGGCAGGCCTGCGATGCACTTGGATATCCCGCAACTGAATTTGATTTATCTGAAGCATCAAGACCAGAGTTTGGAGATGTGAGTTGCAATGCAGGATTTTTACTGGCAAAGGCACTCAAGAAAAGGCCATTTGATATTGCACAAGCACTTGCGATACAATACAAAAAAAATCTTGGAACCTATGTATCCGAAGCATCTGCACATGATTCCGGATATCTTAATTTTACTGCAAATTACGAGTTGTTCACTCCTCAGGTAATCCACTCTTCGCTTCGCGCAAATTATGGCGCAGTGGATCTTGGAAAAAATTCCAAGATGGTAATTGAGCATACTAGTGTAAACCCAAACAAGGCGCTCCATGTTGGGCATGTGAGAAATGTAATTGTTGGAGATACAATTGCGCGAATCTTGCACAAGGCATCATATGATACAAGTGTGCTGAACTATGTAGACGATTCTGGGCTGCAGGTTGCAGATATCATAGTTGGTTTCAAGTATGGCGGATACTCTGACAAGGCACCAGAGGGCCAAAAGTTTGATCACTATTGTGGCGACGTCGTATACGTAAAAATCACTGAAAGATATGAAACTGACAAGGCACTGGCAGAGATGCGCTCACATGTTCTAAAGGAACTTGAGGAAGGCACATCAGAGATTGCTAAATTTGGAGATGATCTCACAAGGCGTGTATTAGAAGAGCAGCTCAAGACATGTTGGCGTCTTGGCGTTACATATGATTGCCTTAATTTCGAGTCCCAGATAGTTCGCTCTAATTTATGGACAATCGCATTTGAAAAAATGAAATCAATGGGAATAACTGAACTTGAAAAAGAGGGCAAACTTGCAGGCTGCTGGGTCATCAAGTACGAGTCTGAGGAGGAAGATAAAGTCCTAGTCAGAAGCAACGGGACTGCCACATACATTGCAAAGGACATACCATATGCAGCATGGAAGCTTGGGATTTTAGAAGATCCGTTCCACTATAAACAATATGCAGTGCAAAATACGGACCGCGTACTGTGGCAGACAACACTTGATGAAAAAGATACCAAGATGCATTTTGCAGGAGACCGAGTGATTACAGTTATAGATTCAAGACAGTCACGGTTGCAAAAACTAATCACAAAGATAATGTCTGATTTTAAATCAAAACCTGACTCTTATGTCCACCTGGGATACGAGTCCGTGACACTTAGCCCAGAGACTGCAAAGACACTTGATCTTGATACTGGGGGCAAGTCTGTACAAATGTCCGGAAGAAAGGGCATCTATGTCAGTGCAGATTATGTGCTCGATGTTCTAAGCTCGCGCACATTTGAAGAGGCAAAGAAAAGAAATCCAGAACTTGATGAAATGGTCCTTGTAAAAATTTCAGAACAGGTGGCAATCGGTGCGCTACGCTATACCATGATAAAACAAGATCTTGACAAAATAATTACATTTGATTTGACAGAATCACTTAGCCTAGAAGGTGACACTGGACCCTACATCCAGTATGCACATGCACGTGCAATGCGAATCTTGGAAAAATCAGGCAAGACTCTAAACTTTGAGACAAGCCTTGATGGAATAGACACCGTATACGAAAAAGACCTGGCAAAAATAATTGGCAAGTTTGACCTCCAGGTAGAAGATGCAGCAAAGAATCTCTCGCCCAAAATAATTGCAAAGTATTGCTATCAACTTGCAGTATCATTCAATGCATTCTACGAGCATGTCAAGGTGCTTACAGCAGATTCCGAATCTGTAATAAACGCAAGACTATGTCTTGTTTACTCTTTCAAAGAAACGCTCGCAAAAGCATTACAACTTTTAGGTATCGATGCACCGGATAGGATGTAAAAGTTGGTCTCAAAAAAAGCCGTAATCCCAGTGATATTTGCAGCAATAGGTCTTGTCTTTACAGTGGTAGGGATGTTTACAGTATCGCAGACAATGGTCTGGACTGGAGTGGGGTTCTGGGTGGCATCTGTCATATCTGGAAGGATACTGAAAAAAAAGACCAAGACTGGCGAAGAAAACAAAATCTAGTTTGCTATAACAGATTGCAAAATATCAAGTCAAGCTATTTATCCACATCAGATTAGCTAAAAATACTTAACCTAAAGTCATTTTCATCAATGTCGAACGTTTTCAATTACAATTGTTTCTGGCTGGACAAAGTGTTGCCCTCCAATATCTTCATCTATTTCAACAGTATACGTGCCAGAAGACGGACCATCATGCGTTTTTGCGGTTACAATAAAATAGTATGGTTCTGTTGCATTTAATGTAAATTCAGGGTTTGGAATATCAATTGATAACCACAGTGGTAAGGAGACAGGTAAATTACCATCCAATAAATCACGTATTGCAAGTTTTACAGGTAGTGTACCATTAGAGTTATTCAATGGATCATACACCACGCCAGACTCGCTAAAGTTTGTCCCATTACTGCTTGTTGCAATACCGCTAAGATGTATTGGAGAAGGAGAATGTAATACAGAGATAAAGTTAAGTAAGTACACAGGAACGATTACAGTTTGCGTGCCATTGTCTGATGCTGCTTGTATCACCAAGGATTTATCATTCAAAGGATTTGGCGCAAATGGAATCTCATATCCTGATACAATCATGGTAGAATTAGCACCATTTGGACCTGCAACAAGTGTATCTGGTACAAGCTTTATCCACTTACCCTCATCCAGTTTGGATGTACTCAGTGTGATACTTTGTACAGAATTAGAATAGACAGTTATTGGAACTCTCTCATATGTTGGTCCTGATCCACAAGACTGTCCGTCAGGCTCCAAATTGACACAAAATGACTTGTACACATATTGAGCATCACCAACATGGATTGAAATTTTACTAGAGTACGGTTTTACAGTTACATGCACTTTGGCAAGAACCACATTATCAAATGTTGTAAGCCAACCAGTATCAGAATCCACCGTACTGCCTTTTCCATATACCGTAACAGTATAGTTTCCAGGAGTGGCATAAGTATCTGCATGAATTGTCAGTATTTTATTTCCAGGCAAAACACCATTAATTATTTCAGTTGGAAATACTGGAGATATTGATACGTCAAGATGTTCTGGTGCATATAGTCCGAGTTGCAGGTCAGAGCTTGTAAAATTTGTTTCAAAATTTAGATTATAAGGTAGCTGTACTGTTTGACCCGTGGCAACTTGGGCATATAGTTCAGTGTTGTTCGTAGATGTTATAGATACATGTGTGTCATTTGAGGTCTGTAAATGTTGCAGGTTGAATTGCGGAATATCACTGATTCCAAGGCCTTTTGCATAATCAGATGGAATTTTGACAAATTGTATGCTTGAGATGTAATTTGTAGGATGGCCAAGTACTGCATATTGAGAGTCTTTTGACAAGGCAATCTGTGCCCAATCCCCTATGGGATATCTTGATAGAATATTTCCATGATTGTCAAAATATGTCAGATATGTACCATCACCTGCACCTGACACGCCTGCAGTAAACGAACCATCCGATGAAATTGCCACTTGTGATACTATCTTGTCCGCCCAGATCAAGTCTCCAGTAGATGTAAAAAGCATCGTAGCCCAGTTTGTGCCAATTGCTACATGAGAGCTGTCGGCAGATATTGAAATAGACCCTATTGGACTGCCAACCTGAGATTCTTTAATCAAGTGTCCCGTATTATCTATAAAGTAAATTTTCCCATCAAAACCATTTGGAGCATCTCCTGCTATGACATACTTGCCGTCAGGGGAAAGTTTTGCATAGACATATCCATAGTCGGTATCAAATGTCCAGAGTAGCTTGCCTTCCTTGTCAAAGTATTTTATTTGATGTCCTGCAGTTGTCAGAACATTAGAGCTGTCATCTGAAAACGATATAGAGTTGATATCAGAGCTTGAAGTATAATTCCACAACATCTTTCCACTGTTATCAAGATAGGATAGCTTAGTTCCAGATGCAGTAACAACATGGGAACCATCAGGAGAAAGAGAAGCAAACAGTATCTTCCCAAAGTCTTTTGTCATGTAACTCCATAGTACTTTTCCAGTTTTATCAAAAAAATAAATCGCTCCATTTTCATATATTCCTGCAGGACCTGGAGCAATTTGATATCCTGATGCAAGGACATACGAGTCATCAGACGAGATAAACACTTGAGATATTTTTCTATCTGTTGTATGATGCCACAAAAGATTTCCTTGACTATCTAAAAAATACACTGTTCCGGCATTTTGATCAGATTCAGATCCCGCTACAATGTATTTATCATCAGAAGAAATTGCTACAGAATGAATTTGACCATCAGACACATAGTCCCACAATGTGGTGGTAGCCTGAGAAAGCCTGAATGTAGAATTGTCACTTTGTGTTATGACAGGATGATATGTTTGATCATTGCCAGAATCTGTTCCAGACTGATTACTATTCATAAGAGGGGTATTTTGATAGTTATTTGCAGTCACATTATTTTGGGATACCAGTTTAGCAGAATCAATCTCTGAGGCTAAAACCAGTGCAATTCCGCCTATCACTGCAATTCCAGATATTGCAATTATTATATAGTATAGAGTTTTCATTTTCTCTTCCTAGTAAATAACAACATGCCAATAGAAACGCCAATAGCTATAGGCACACCAACAGCTGCCAAAATGATGGCATTGTACAGGTCATCAGCATGACTGTTTTCTGGGTAGACTTGAACTGCCGGAACTTTTGATGGCGGTCCGAGATGTAAGAGGTCCTCATGGTTCAGACTAACCAGAGTCCCAAATGTATTTCCATAATCATGGCTTGCAGTTAAAAACAGATCATCGCCAGGCAAAGCAGTATCTATTGCAACGTAAACATTTCTACCTGATAATGCCATTTGCTTTTGAAAATAATCTTGTTTTTCGTCTGTTAGTCTTACAGCGTCATCAAAACTAGTACCATTGTCCATGCTTTTTCGAATAAAGACATTTTCCTTGTCTCCAAATTTAGTTCCCCATGAGACAAATACGCTATTTCCAGATGCTGCAATATTTGACCAGTAACTTGTTCCCACCGGGCCGCTCATGTCAAGAGGCTCACTGAATGTATTTCCACCATCATGACTTTGTGTAAGAAATATTCCAGATATCAGAGGAGGTCTAAACCCGGTAATTTTACTTACAATGTTTTCATTATCATATTTCCATATGACGTAAAGATCCTTCCCTGATGCAACCAGATGTGGAAAGCCAGATTCGCCATATTTTTGCCCAATTATTTGCGGATTACTAAAACTATTTCCACCATCATTACTTTTTGCAAAGAACAGGCCTATTTCATCTCCAGCAAGCTGGTCCCATACAGCATACACATTATTTCCAGACGAATACACACTCAAGCCTACGGGGTTGATGGCAGTTGCAATACGAACAGGATTTTCAAATGTTGCACCATCATCAGTGCTTTTCCAAAACAAAATATCATAACTACAAACATTAGGATTATCCGAGCAGCCAATTTCATCTTCTTCTGTGATGTGAACTGTATTTCCAACTTTTTGCAATGAAGTATCAAATGCCATCAAGTGTCCGGATGCAGACAACAATTGTACCTTGTTTCCAAATGTAGTGCCATTGTTGTGGCTTGTCACAAGATAATCAGCGGTATCATATGGAGGAATATCACCTGTTTCTGTAATCAATGCATACACATTGCTTCCATCAGACACAAGCTGATTTACTACGGAATTTGCAGACATGTTAGCATCTAAGACAATAGGAGCCGCAAATGTTTTTCCATCATCTACACTTTTTGCGAACAATACGCTAGACGGAGGATAACCAACACCACCAGAAAGCCATGCCATGTATACATTATTTCCAGAGGCTGCCATCAGTGGTGAATTTCCAGTCTTACCATCCAACATAATTGGACTAGTAAAACTACGACCTGCATCAGTACTTCTTGTGAAAAATACGTGAGATGTTCCACCATTATTGCTATTTTCTTGGTATGTAACATAGACATTGTTACCTGCAGAGACCATGTCAGAGAATTGATAATGTATAACTTGTACAGGCCCTCCAAGAGTTATTTGGCCAAAGGTTGGACTTGCAGAGGGGATTATAATTATGCCAAATACAAACAAAATTAGAAGATAGGAGTTTTTCATTTTCTAATATTCATCCTATAAAATATAGCCATTGATGATATACTGATTAACAAGATAGGAATTGCAAGTGGGAATTCTGGAACTGGAGTGCTAAGCATAATAACATAGATGCCATCCTCTTGCGGTTTATTATCGCTAGTACCAAACGCATCCATTGCAAAAACTACATGTTTTCCATCAGAACTAATTGCTGGAAGTTCTGGACCAGTGTCTCCAGCATACAAAACCTGCTGATATGTTTTATCGGTAGTTCCTAGCATTATGTCAAAACTTGGAACTTCAGTCGATTGTGGTACAAATACAGTCATGTTACCAAGTTCATTTGGAGGATATCTCATGTCTTTTCTCACAGTATCATCGAGTAAAACACTGTGCAGCCCAGTTCCATCCATTCCAATTGACCATAAATTAGGGCCTGCAAAGCTATTGTCTGTTTTAATTATTATTGTCTTGTTGTCTTGCGACCAGCTTATACTGCGTAGTCTCACTATGTGTTGCCAGTCATCAGTATGAGCATATTTGCTTGCTATTGTTTTCTTGAAATCATCCAAGGAAATTATCTTTGTCACAGTATTGTCATATGATACAGGCCTTGCAGAATCTACAGTATTTTCTATTTTACCATCACGTACAAAGATAGGTATGATCACACTTGGTGCATTTTGGTAACCAGGATAGTAGTTTTTTGCATTAAATATTAGATTGTATGTACCAGTAGCAAGATCCTTTGGAATATTTATCAACCCATAAGATGTCTGGTTGGATGTATTTGGTTCCAAATCTACATTAGGATCATATTCACACTGGTTTCCATAAACACATTGTGGAATAAATAAATCCACATTAATTGCAGCATGTCCCATTTTCTGTGGGATCACTTGATTGCCAAGACCATCAAGGAGTGTAGCATGAATCAACAGTTGTTCGGGGTTACCTACAATATGAGATACCGATGGATTAGCTATGACAAGACGACTAGCATTTGGTTTTGTGAATATGTCTGCTCCAACACGGTCCATATTTGCAAGGGCTACAAAAAATCTATACTGTGTAGAATTGGCAGGTTTCTTAAAGTCAATTGTGACAGTATTGTTTATGGCAACTATGGTTTTGTTAAGGTACTTGCCAGTGATTTTAAGAGAGTCTCCATCGGATACAGTTACGACCAACGTTGTTCCTTCTTGAGGATAGCATGGATCATGAAATGTTATTGGAATTGTATCATTTTGGTTGAATTCATACGTGGCAAAGGCTGGGACCCACCCACATGCCACATCAGGGTATTGTGCATATGCCAAACTAGTACACATCACTACAGATGTGAAAGACATGATTACAATTAGTGCAAAGTTTAGAGTTTTCATTTCCTGTCAATGACTTAAGGTGGAATGCTCCTTGCAATGTTCGAGAGCCGAACTATCGATTGATGATCAAAGTCAATTAATGAATATACATCCTGATCATTGTTGTTATAGAAAAATAATGAACTTGCTGTACTATTAGGATTTATCACGTCAAATCGTACAGTTTCTACATGATTATCCCATGGCACCCACCCAAATCCCTTGTAGCCATTTATCTCCAAAGGTTGAACGGTTATTCCCTTATTTGCGAGTTCAGAGATGAGATTGGGACCTAGTGGTATGTCCCATTCGTCACCTACCAGTTGAGGAATTAGTTGATAATATTCTTGAGCATAAATTGGTGTTCGTTGTTTTGTGATTCCAACAAGAAGCTGTATGTCATGAAATTGAAAGTTATGGTCTGGTGCACAAAGTGACTTGTTCGCATAATATGCATATACCTGAATCCTGCCATTTTGTTCAATACCTTGCAGTGAATAACCATTAGGCAGTACGGCTGGAAGTTTTACAGGGAAATCAACGGATATCTTGCTTGGATCAGTCGTTGGGCAAGGATATGTGATTTGAGAATTTGCTGTCCATCCTCTTTCAATCAATTTCTGTGCAGTATCAGGTTTGACACAAGCTGGAGAACCATCTTCAGATTTTATCACTAGTTGTAGATCTTGTTTACAGACTACATTATGTGAATCTATTCCAAACCTTAGTTGTTCTAGTGGTGAAGAAACTGTTTGTGATTTTGTAGCATCAAGCATTGAATTAAAAATCATGTTTTCCTTGTCCCTGTTATCTGAAACTGTTGCAATGTAATTTGCAACTTGTATTGGTATGAATCTCCACTTTACAGATTCAGGTCCACTGCAAGCCTGCATCTGTAAGCTTTGGGTCTGGTTGAAAACTTGTTGTCCAGTATCCTGATTTTGTATTGTCAGGGTTACTTGAACAATTCTTGGTTGAGTAGATGTGTTCCATACATCATCGTCATGTAGTACTGCAGTGTGATAAGTTAATGGAATATACGGTATGCTTCCGTTTGTATCTTTGATGTAGATATGTGACGGGTTGTGTGGACCATAATGCGGCAGACTGTTTGCATCACATATGGATGTGTCAAGTGCAAATGCCGGATATATTGAAACTGAAACTATGATTGAAATAGAAAAAAGATGCAAGATATTCATTTTACATCTGTACTGGACTGTTATGATTTAAAAAACTGGTGTAGGATTCTTCTAGTTTAAAAAGGGATGGACTGGGCCGGACACACGACTGTACGGCGTATTTTTGTGCTCCATTGTGTACCTAATTCCATTATGAAATTCAAAATATTCTTGAATTCTATAGATGTACTGCTTTTTCCCATCTCTTTTTGGCAGTAACACTGGCATAAATCCAGATTATAGAACCATCACTATCTAGTAAAACTTTGTTAGATGCTTCTAGATATTTTAAAATTATATTTAGAACAGGAGGTCTCATAGTAACATCTAGTTTTTTTGTCAACTGTGCTTTTGAATCAAACTCCTTGTATTCTGCAAGAAGTTGTTCTACTTTTAGAATATTCTTAAGCGTGGGATTATACTTGGATATGTTTTGGATGAAATCATTTCCAGAGGTGACTGTTCCCGAATCCCGGATGTGATCTTCTGCAAATGCTGATTTTGGATTCGCCATGCATTAATTACACCCTGCTTGTATATATACATATATGTACGTACATTAATGTACGTATTCAAACGTACTAGTAGCCAAAGCGTTTGTTATACTTTTCATGATCAAACAACTCCATGAAATAGGCTTTTTTCTCTCTCCATGAATTGCAGTGATTCCATAGATTAGGCGCCAATAACCTGGCAGATCCACTTTATAGATTGCATTCACATCATGTTTTTTGAGATAATATTTTGGAATTTGATTTTGTTTTAGACGTACTCCTACTATTGTATCAGATTTCAAACTATGAATTGTCTCTCGTATAGTCTTATACAGATGTCCATTTTTTGGAAGTGAATTATAAATCGGTATAAAATCATCAGGATCTCCACCGGTTTCCAAGAATATCACAGGGAAGTAATTGTACGAGAATTAAAACTTAATTTGTTTTATTAGATTCTTCAACTGTACAGTGCATTTTTTGGTTCCGTCGTGTCTAATTTTCTATCAAATAGTAGAGTTTTCATTTCTTACACGTACTGGGCTGACATATCATAAAAAACTGGTGTAGAATTCCTCTAGTTTTAAGCAGGAAGTTAGTTCTCGTAAGACTCCTGGGGAAATTGATCAGTTAGTTTAATTCTCCACATCAGATTAGCTAAAATTACTTAACCTAGAGTCATTTTCATGACATGGTTTTAGTCTCAACATTCTCTGGTTCTGGTTGAGGAATGTATCTATAGCGTTCTTTTCAGGTTCAGGAAGTAACTGGATTAGATTTGTTTCACATATTGAATAACGCAATTATGACTTGAGAAATTTCAAGTGTGGATTTGGGAATACAATCGAAGACTAGATTGAATTTGTCACGTATTTGTTATTTTAGAATTAATTTGAGATCCCTAATTCTTACTGATGCCTTTCCATGCAATGGAAAATGCATCACATATGACTTGGAATCATAAATGTTATTTTGCCAGCCAAAATCAAATTTCTTTTCATGAGAAAACTTTTCATATGTTATCTTTCCTACGAAACAGACAACCCTGGGCCTGTATCTTTTTATTATGTCTGAAATCTTTTTTCTCCCTGCGTGCTCCTCATCTTTGACCAGAGACGAAACGTCTGGAGTAGGCCTGTTTATTACATTGACAAGACCAAATTTGTATACTGGATTAAATTTTGTATTGTAGATTTGTTTGAGTTTTACGTCATCTCTCAAATCTGAAAATTTCTCGTCAATTAATCCTGCCTTATTTAACAGATACCAGAAAGTCTTGTTGTTTGAAAAGGGTACTCCACGAGCATAGGTACCAGGAGATGGATTTATCCCAACAAACAGAACTCGCATGTTTTTTGAAAACTTGTATCTTATCAAACTACTTGTCTCAATCTATAATCCTGTGTTTTTTTCTGTGACCCATCTGAATCTGTTTTAAAAGTAACCTTTTTTCGTCTATTTCATTAATTACTTGTTTTATTTCATCGTATTCAAGACTCAACATCTTCCAGTCTTCCCAATTTGATGAGTCGATCACGTTAGTTTTCTTTCCAATTGAAAGTTTTTTTCGTAATTGCTCGAAATCTTTTTCAATATTTTTTCTCTTTGATATCAATAATTCTATTTCATTAGTGATGATCTTAGATTCATCTATAATTATTCTTGACAAGTTAGATTCTGAAAGCATGTTATTTTTTCTCTGCATCCATGAATTTTTGCTTGGCATGATTCATCACAACCTACGTAAAATTTCTATCAAGACAACAGCATTATTGTGTTGTTCATCTTTTGCAGAAAAAACCAGCGTTATCAGTTTGTGTTCTTTTTTGAGATTCTTGATTTTATCTAATGATGATTTATTTTCCTTTAATTCATCGATGTATTTTTTCTTGAAGGATTCCCATTTTTTTGGATCATGGGAAAACCACTTTCTTAGCTTATCTGTTGGCGCTATTTCCTTGAACCATAAATCTACATGTGCGTTAGCTTTTGAAACTCCTCTTGGCCATAGCCTATCAATTAAAATTCTAAAACCATCGTCTGGGGAATATTCTTCATAAACTCGTTTTATCTTGATCAATGTAATCTCTTGCCTACCAAAATCATATTCATTGATCTTTGATTACCGACTTGACCTTGGTTGCTATATCCTTGGTTATATTTTTTAAATCATGACACTTGGCTGCATGATCTTTTATCAATACCATGAGTTCACTTTCAGTCTTTGCGGTAGCGACCCACTCACACTCAAATCCCATGTCGGTACATTTGAAAACTTTGTTCATAGTTAATCGTGACTTTACTAATATTTAGTGAACATGTTTTAATTGCATTAAAATTCATGCATTGTTTGCACTATCTTTTTTAATTATCAATACAACATTATTCAATGACTTCAGACTTTAAAAAAACTTTGAGAGTCAGCGATGTACCACTAGGCCAAATGAGGACGGTAGAATTTGAAAATGATACCGTGTGTATTATCAATGTTGAAGGGAAACTCTATGCGATAAATAATGTTTGCACACATGAAGGAGGGCCTCTTGCTGAAGGAACCTTGAGTGAGTTTGAGGTTGAATGTCCATGGCATGGTGCAAGATTTGATGTAAGAACTGGGGAAGTAAAGTCTCCACCTGCAGAGTCACCGGTCTCCACATATGAAATAAAAATAGATCAGGATGACATATGGATTCGAAAATCAACCAAGTAGGAAAATTAAAGAAAATTTGTAAACGGTGTAAGACCGAATACAATGATGACAATGGATATCCTGTCTGTAATTATTGCTTGAAATTGCTTGATAATTGGGAGTGATGTCTGTCTTGATTATGATGTATGATTATGCTATTTGACAATCAAAACTGGTATCTTGGATTTATGAGCTACTGCATTTGATACGCTGCCAAGAAATAGTTCTTTGACGGGATTCATTCCTCTTGAACCTATTACTATCAAATCAAATTTGTTGTAAGATGCAAATTCTGCAATATCTAACGTGGCAACTCCCTTGATTATCTTTTCATTGAATTTTATTTTATTATTTACACATGTCTTTTTTGCATTTGACATGAATTTTTTGGCCTGTTCTATGATATGTTTCTCATAAGGAATTTGTTTACCCATTAATGGTAAGGGTGGATATGATGGGATTACACATAGTGCGGTTATGGAAGAATTACAGTGTCGAGCTAGATATACTGCCTTGTCAAGTCCTTTAAACGAATTCTTCGAGCCATCCAAAGGCACTAGGATCTTTTTGATAACTTTGTTGACCATGTTATTGACACTCCATATGTTTGGCAATTATTGGTAGCCCTGAAGGATGGGAAAACGTCTCCGGATTGTTGAATATGCTGTGAATGTTTTCTACAACTTGGACGTGGTTTTCTGCTTTATCCATTAATGAAAACACTACTCTGTCTCCAATGGGTATGGTAACAATTTTTAGGTCTCCTCTTTGAGTTATGTTATAATACACTGGTTGTAACTCTGCATCAAAGTCACTCTGCATGGTACTCAGGAATTTAATGGACATATAAAACATCTCTCTTTTATCTTTGGAAAGAGGAAGATCGTCTTTGCATACCATTTCATCCAGTCTTCCGTTTTTGTTAATTAATCCCACGCAACTAACTCCATCTTTTACAATTGGTCGAATTATGGTGGTAGTGCTTCTTTCTAATTGCAACATAATGAATAATTATTGAATCAAGTAGAAAAGGGCTTGCACTGTACTGCATGAATTTTAATGCAGTTGCCACCGTGTGTTTATGTAGATTTGAACTCATATCATTCTGGATGAAAAATTTTGATTATGTCATAGTTGGAGGAGGCTTGGCTGGCAGTCATGCATCTCAAGCAATACGGGAGAATGATCAAAATGGAAGTATACTATTGATAACTGATGAAAACCATCTTCCGTATGATCGTGTTCCCCTCTCAAAGAACTATCTCCTGGGAAAAATGAAAAGTGAAGTACTCTATGTTAAAAAATCAAGTTTCTATGCAGATCAAAAAATAGAGTTACTTGTAGGTCACAAGGCTACCAAACTTGATCCGAAAAACCATGTTATAGATATCGATGATGGCTCCCATATTGGTTACAAAAAACTCTTGCTTGCCACGGGAGGCCGGGCAAGACGACTTTCTATTCCTGGGTCTGATCTGAAGGGAGTTTTTTATCTCAGAACAATCGATGACGCAGATGCAATCCTACAGATAATGCAAGAATCAAAAAGTGCTGTAATAATAGGAGGGGGTTTTATCGGATGTGAATTGGCTTCTTCTTTTATCAAGAAAAACATTTCTTCGACAATTATTGAGGTTGGACCAAAAATATTGGGCAGGGTGTTTGATCAAGACACCGCAAGATGGCTTGATGACTACTTTACAAAGAAGGGAGTGAAGATAATGAAAAACACCACTCCAACAGAGATGGTAGGAAAGGAAGGAAAGGTTTCTGGAATAAAATTACAATCGGGCCAAATCATACCAACTGATTTTATAGTCATTGGTATTGGAATAATTCCAAACATGGAACTTGCCAAGGATGCAGGTCTTGAGGTGGATAATGGAATAGTGGTGAATCAATACTTGCAGACATCTGACCAAGACATCTATGCTGCAAGTGATGTGGCTAGATTCTATAGTCCTGTCTTTGAAAGACAGATGAGATTGGAACATTATGATCTGGCTGTAAAACAAGGCAAGTTAGCTGGCGAGAACATGGCTGGCAAATCCAAACAATTCGAAGAGTTGCCATACTTTTTTTCGTTCATGTTTGACGTAAGAATAGAGGCATATGGAGACCTGAGCAAATATGACCAGGTGGTAACAAAAGGAAGCCCTGCAGGAAATGGCAACTTTACCAAGTTTTATCTTGATAATGGTGTGGTAAATGCAGTCATGATGGTAACTAGAAAAGAAAATGTGGAACACATCAAGCAACTAATCCACTCTCGCAAGAAACTCGATGACATTGAAATGCTGACAAAAGATGAACAAAAAATAGAGGTAGCCAAAACTTGAGAAGGTTTTACAACCAAAAAAGATTTGCAGTCCTGATGAAATGTGTTATTCAGCCTGGAGAATGGTGTAAAAAATAAAATGACATCAATCAAGCCTCCATTTACTGAAGATACGGCACGTGCCAAAGTCAAAGCAGCTCAAGATGCCTGGAATACGCGAGATCCTGAGGTGGTAGTAAAGGGATATTCTGTGGATTCAAAATGGCGAAACAGAATAGAGTTTTTCAGTGGACATGATGAAATAAAGAAGTTTCTGAAAAGAAAATGGTCAAAAGAGCTAAATTACAAGTTAATGAAAGAATTATGGGCATTTTCAGGAAATAAAATATCTGTTCGATTTGAATATGAATGGAAAGATGCAGATACCGGTAAATGGATGAGAACACACGGTAATGAACACTGGGAATTTAATGCAGACGGTTTGATGCAGGCAAGAGACATGAGTGCTAATGATTATCCCATTGATGAGTCAGAATGCCGAATTAAATAAAAAATACAGCCCAATAACTATGAATTTGAATTTTATTGTGATCAAGTTAAAAATTAAAATAACTAGTTCATGTTAAAATAATTTCGATGAAAACCTTTGTTAAATATATTCGAAGATATTTTTATAACACGTAGCGATTTTAAATCGATTTTTTGAATTTATCTTTCTAATTTACAGGTGCAATCTTTAGGGATTTTTACTTTTTCATTTGACTACAAGTACATGAACTTTGGATTTGTGGGATACATAATTTGTAACGCTTCCAAGAAAGGCTTCCTTTACACGACCCATTCCTCGAGAGCCCATTATTATGAGATCAAAGTTTTTGTATGCTGCAAATTCCGTTATCTCCCAAGATTGGTTTCCATAGATTATCTTTTCACTAAACACTATTCCATTTTGTGCACATTGTTTTTTTGCATCTGCCAAGAATTTTTTTGCTTCCTTTTGGGATTGGGTTTTCAGTGAGGTTAGTAACCTGCCCAGATGTATAGTGTAGATGGGAATGACGCACAAGCCAGTTATTGTAGCATGACACTGTCTTGCCAGGTAAATTGCTTTGTCAAGCGCTTTGAATGAACCTTGAGATCCATCCATCGGAACAAGAATTTTGGTAATTTTTTGTTTCAACTATGACTCCACCATGAATTAATTGTCATTACTTTATCACCAATACGGGTACTTGTGATCTGTGAACAACAGCATTTGATACACTGCCAAGAAACAATCCTTTTATCTCACTTCTTCCTCGCGAGCCTATGACAACAAGATCATATTTTTTATCATTGGCAAATTTCACTATTTCTGTGGAAGCTTCTCCATAGATAAGTTTGCCTTGAAAGCTTACTCCGTTGCGAGATGCCATCTTTGTTGCCTCTGCCATGAACTTTGCCGCTCCGTCAGTCATGTATGATTTGAAGGGAGTGTGCAATCCTGGCATGGCAACAGGAGGCGTTAGTGGAATGACACACAAACCAGTGATTTTTGCACCAAATTGTTTTGCAAGTAGGATAGCTTCGTGTAGGCCTTCTATGGAAAATTTAGAACCATCTAGGGGAACTAGTATTTTTTTAATATTCTTACTTGACATTTACTGTCGCCTCACAAAGAGTGTTTTTAGGAAAATATTCATATTTTGGATTTATTATCTGTTGAATTTTTTTAATAATTCGCATATGATCTATGCCTTTTTTCATGATGGAGAGTAGTTTGTATGAATGGACTGGTACTGAAAGTAGTTTAACATTTTCTCTTTCGACTACAAAATAGTCTACCTTTCCATATTCTTCATCAAAATCCTGAAGCAGAGAATGATGCAACCTGAAACTCATATGAAGAATCTCTTGTTTTTGGCTAGACACGTTTATTGTATTCCTTGATAGAGTTTCTTCGGCTCTTCCATTTTCGTTTATCATGATAATTTGATCAACTCCTAGGTCAAACAAAGACCTAAACATGATTTGCACCGTGTAATTTTTTTGTAACATACCGTGTAGTCTAAAGGAAACTAGAAAAAGGCTTGCAGTAATATGCATTAATTTTATTGCATCTCATTTGTTGGACTTCTGTATGATCTATTTATGCCATGTAGAGGTCTTACCCTTTTCTATTTTTATGACTAGTGTATTATCAGTGTAATCAAATTCTGCCTTAGCTCCTACATCATGAAGTATGTTTTGAAAATATGTCTTAAAGTATAATGACCAATTTTCGCCCATATCATGTTGCATTATCATCTCATGTTTTGTTTCATCTTCATATTCTGTCAGATTAAATGCAGATCTAGTACATCTAACTCGTATCACGGATAGCCAAGAGTTGAGATCGTGTTTTCCTCTCATGTATAGAGAGATATCTTTTGCCATGCGTGAAGATAATTTTGTTGTTACTTTTTCAATTGTATCACTATCCACAACTTTGAATAATTCTATGAGAAATGGTTTAGGCATGACAACCCATCCTGCAGCGGCAGCAGTTAGCTCCCATTCAAGATGTGAATCCAATATCTGACTTACAAGTGCGTTAGGACTAAGTTTTTGTTTACTAGCTACAACTTTGAGCTTGTTCCATGTATTTTTATCAAGACGAAGTGAGACAGACTCGGTCTGTTTTGGTATCATTATCTGATACAATCTCATTAATAACTTATTAATGGTTTGGAAAATTTGTGCGTGAATAACAGATTTTTTCTAACTGTCGCGATACAAAACCATATTTACACTTTGAAGAATACCATTTAATTTTTTTAAAAACCTTTTTCTTAAATCTGTAATTCTCGGATAGATACTTTAACAGGTTATGTATACTGATAGTTCATGAGCGTAGGAACTTTCTTAAAAATATTGGTTACAATAGACGGTTCTGAAATGTCAATGAAAGCTGCAGAATATGGCATTGCCATGGCAAAAAAAGATAATGCAAAACTTGTTGTTATTAATATCATTCATACTCCTGCATCTATTTTTACCTACACTAAACAAGCGTGGTTTGATGAATTTCTAAAAAAAGCTAAAGATGAGGCCACAGAATGGTTCAACAAAATTAAAAAAAATGCCACTGACAATGAAGTGCAAGTAAAAACTGAAACAGTTGAGGAGCTTTATTCCGTTCCCGCTGCAATAGTAAAATATGCTGAAAATGAAAATGCTGATCTAATTATAATGGGCAGTACTGGGAAAACTGGATTTAAGAGACTCTTACTTGGCAGTGTTGCAAATGACGTAGTCATCCATTCTCCAATCCCAGTCATGATAATAAAATCATGATTGTGGTAACACGACGAAAAAATAATGGATCTCATAAACCCATTTTTTGTCTTTGAAGAACTATTGTCATCTAAATAGATTTGTCTTTGCCAAATCAATGACTTCGTCGCCACGTCCATTGAGCACAGCTTTTATCATGTAAAGTGTAAAGCCCTTTATCACCTCAAGGTTGATGCTTGGCGGCATCAACAATTCTTGGCGATTCACTGCTACGTCTACAAGACTAGGACCATTATGTTCAAAAGCTTGGACTAGCATAGGCCTGATCTGTTCTGGTTTTTCTGCACGCAGTCCTGGTATTCCAACAGCTTCTGCTACCTTTGAAAAATCCGTTTTTACAAGATCAGTACCATATGTGAGTATTCCAGCTGCCTTCATCTCAAGTTCTACAAAACTCAATGCCTCGTTATTAAATACAACAACCTTGACAGGTAAATTCAACTGTTTTAATGAAATCAAGTCGCCCATAAGCATTGAAATCCCGCCATCACCTGAAAGAGAAATAACCTGACGGCCTGGAAAGACTTGTTGTGCGCCTATTGCCTGAGGCAGTGCATTTGCCATAGAACCATGCGAAAAAGATCCTAACAATCTCCTCTTGCCGTTCATCTGCAGGTAGCGAGCCGCCCAGATAGTGGGAGTACCAACATCACATGTAAAGATTGCATCATCTGCAGCAAGTTCATTAATTATCTTTGCAACATATTGCGGATGAATCGGAATTTGTCCCGTCTTGCCTGTTGCACTCGAATCAAGTTCCCTCCGAGTTTTCTTGTAGTGATCTAGTGATGTTCTCAAGTGTCCTTGGTCATTTTTCTGATCAAGCATGGGTTTCAATGCAATCAGCGTCTGGCGCACGTCTCCAACCAGTCCCAGATCGACCTTTGTTCGCCGGGCTATTTGCTCACCTCTAATGTCTACCTGAACTATGGTTGCATGTGATGGATAGAATTGCTGATAGGGAAAGTCAGTACCTAACATAAACAACAGATCCGAGTCCATCATGGCATAATATCCAGAAGAAAATCCAAGCAGCCCAGTCATTCCGACGTCATATGGATTGTCATATTCTATGAACTCTTTTCCGCGCATTGCATGCACTATCGGAGCCTGAAGCAAGCCCGCAATCTCAATTAGTTCCGAGTGTGCTCCCGCGCAACCTGCGCCACCCAGAATGGTCACTTTCTGCGATGAATTGAGAACTTTAGCAAGTCTAATAATGTCTTCTTTAGCTGGACAGACAACTGCCTTTGGTTGTTCCAAAGGTATGATGGGCCTGTTTGATACTGCATCTTGTAATGCAACATCACCTGGAAGAACAATGACAGATACGCCACGAAGAGATACAGCAGTTCTCATCGCGATATCAAGAACACGTGGTATTTGATCCGCATGTGAAACAAGCTCGCAATAATGACTACACTCCTTGAACAAAAGTTCCGGATGTGTCTCTTGAAAATATGCACTTCCGATTTCTCTGCTTGGTATGTGTGCAGCAATTGCAAGAACTGGCACTCTGCTGCGATGACAGTCATACAGTCCATTGACAAGGTGCATGTTCCCAGGTCCACAACTTCCAGCGCAGACAGTTAGATTTCCCGTAAGGTGAGCTTCGGCACCAGCTGCAAATCCTGCTGTCTCCTCATGCCGAACATGCACCCAAGAAATTTCCTTGTCGCGTCTTCGTATGGAATCAGTTATACCGTTTAGCGAATCTCCGGATATTCCATATACTCTCTTGACTCCGGCGGCAATTAATGACTCGACCACGATATCGGCAACTTTCTTTACCATGACTTGACCACCTTCCGTTTGGAATCATCCGTAACATCCTGGTAGACATTTTTAATGTGAGTCTTTGGGACTATATGACATGACCTGAAAGATTCCATCATTACCTGTTTGACACATCCTTTCTGATCAATTTGTAATTGCAATATTCTGGAATCCAAAATCTTTTTTGCACTTGTTCATACAGTTCTTGTTCGCTCATTTCCTGTGCCACTCCGTCTTTCTGAGCTTGTAGCCCAACCTTGACTGCAATATGCATAGTCACATCTTTCATACTCTCTATTGGTGGCAATAATGGTGCATCGGAATCAACCATATCTAGAGAAAAAGATCCAAGAGCACCGGCTGCCGCAACCATCATCTTGTCAGTGATTCGTTTTGCTCCAGAAGCTGTAACAGCAAGACCTATCGCTGGAAAGATATAAAAATTATTACACTGAGCTATCTTGATCATCTTACCATTAAATGAGACAGGTGGAAACTCTGTTCCAGTAGCTATTAGAGCACGACCATCCGTCCAATGGATTAGATCTTCTGGGATTGCTTCTGCACGGTCATATGGATTTGAGAGGGGAAAAATTATTGGTCTTTTGACCTTGCTTGCCATGTCTTTGACAATTTGTTCAGTAAACTGGTCGGGCTGACTTGAAACTCCAATGAGGATTGTAGCAGAGATATTCCTAATTACATCTGCTAGGCTTATCTGACCACCATTTGTTTTCCAGCTAGACACTTGATCAAAAGGTTGTGCAAATTCCTGTTGAACTGGTGACAAGTCTGTCCTAGACGTATGCAATAATCCTTTACTGTCCAAAAGAAAAAAATGTTTACGAGCCTCTGCTTCATCCATTCCCTCTGCTACCATTGCTTTTAGAATATACTCGGCAATTCCTGTTCCAGCACTTCCTGCACCAAGAACAACAACTTGTTGATCCGAAAACTTCTTCTTTGTAATATTCAGAGCACCATACATTGCCCCTAACGTCACCGCGGCGGTACCTTGTATATCATCATTGAATGTGCAGAGGCTGTCACGATACTTGTCCAGTATTGGGCGAGCATGGGGTTTTGCAAAATCTTCCCATTGTAGCAGAACATTTGGAAGTTTTCGCTTAATAGAGCTTACAAACTTGTCCACGAAATCCCAGTAAGCCTGTCCTGTTATTCTCTGATGACGCCAGCCTATGTATTCAGGATCCTGTAAACGCTCAACATTGTTAGTACCAACATCAAGCAGGATTGGAAGCGTGTGCCGAGGATCGATTCCCCCAATCAAGGTATAGAGTGAAAGTTTGCCAATTGGAATTCCCATTCCACCAGCTCCCTGATCACCAATTCCTAGAATGCGCTCGCCATCTGTTACAACAATTACATTAACATCATAATATGGGCGATTTTCTATTATCTCGTCCATCCTATCTATGAGGGGATAGGACAAAAACAGACCGCGCGGACGACGATAAATGTGTGAAAAATCAATACAACCCTGTGCCACAACCGGCGTATAGACAATTGGGGTCATCTCAGCAATATGATGACAGAGTAAGGCATAGAAGAGTGTCTCATTAGTATCTTGCAACGCACGCAAAAATATGTGGCGCTCCAAATCATCATTCTTTCTCCTGTATGCTTCATACGCCCGTGCACATTGTTGCTCTAACGTTTCTACCACGGGTGGCAACAATCCATGCAGATCAAATATAGTCCGTTCCTCATCGGTAAACGCAGTTCCCTTGTTGAGAACTGGGTCGGACATCAAATCTTTTCCAGACAATTCTTTTTCAATGGTTGACTTGCCCTCTTTCATCTAATCACTGGATCGTATCTGCCTTGAGGATTACAACCTTTTGGTAATTTTCATTCTATTTAGACAAGTGCGTACGCACTTACCACTTTTCGTATTATTGTTAGACGGATTAAAAACTTGGAATTACATATATGATCATAATCTCATCTTCATCAATTTAATTTAAAATATAATATTATCAATGTGAAGAATTTTCACAGTTTGAATTTTTTGCTATCTAAATCTTTTTTAAATTCATTTATATTTATTCCGACCTCTGCAAGAATTTCTTCTAACATTCCTTTGCCAATTTGAGAATGATGTAATGGAACTGTTGTGTGTCTATCATTTAGCTTAAGAACGTAGTGACTTCCTTTTACGTGTATGATCTGAAACCCTTTTCTCTCCAGATATTTTATTAATTCAAGCGGTTTTATTGATGGAAGCCTGACATGGAGATCAAATACAATAATAAATCTTCAATACGACCATAGACCGCAGTCCATCAATTAAAATTCTAAAACTATTCTCTGGTGAATATTTTTCATAAATTCTTTTTGTTTTAATAATCATAATCACTTGAAATTTAATGACATAATGCTCGTCGATCTAGTATTAAATACTTGAATTCCATCTTTATATCTTCCATCTTTGTATGCTTTGATGCCATCTTTTTGATGTTGCAAACCATACATTACCACAACTTCCATGGTGTTACAAATCTCCCATGGATGAAAAAGTGACCCTATGGCCACATTTGACATTACCATTATAGTGAATCAATAAAACCCACAAAGTCCTTCATGTGTATTTCCTTTGTTTTTTCCCACACTTTTTTGAACTTGGGTATGGTCATCATTGTTTTTACTAGTTCTTGCCATCGTAACCAAAGCCCGGGTTCTATCGTTTTTGTCTTGTTCATGAGATATAGAAATTCAAATAAATCAAGAAATGCTACTGCCATGTAATACTCGTCAGGATTGTCTACTATGGAAAAGCGATCTGCAAACACCTGACTTTCTTTTGCCATTTTGGTAAATGTCTCGGTTTTTTCAAGGTTGAGTCGTGCCTCAACTATCTTTGCATATGTCTGCTGTTGAGTTTGAATACGCATCTCTTTTTTTACTGTTGAGAACTGCCATAAAGAGATGGCCAGTATGGACGTAAGGATGCCAACAATAATGAGTTCTAAATAATCCATATGGTCAAATCATGGGTTGATTATTCCTCGACCAACGATTTTACCTTCCTTTAGCATTGTTAATGCTTCAGTGGCCTGGTCAAGCTTGAATCTATTTGAAACCACTGGCTTGATGATTCCTCTTTTGGCAAGAGAGACCAACTCAATCATATCAGTCAGCGAGCCAGTATAGGAACCAATTATTTTATACGCTCTTGTTGGCATTGTAACGAGGTTTAATTGCAGTGCGCCACCAAAGAGTCCTACAAGTACAATTCTTGCTCGTCTTCGAAGTATCTGCATATCAGTTTCGACCGTTTTGCTGGCATTGACAAAATCTATGATGGCGTCAACTCCAAGGTTGTCTGTCAACTCCATTATGGATTTTGACACATCTTGGTTTTTGGAATTTATTGTAAAATCTGCACCATTTTGTTTTGCGACTTTTAATTTTTCATCATCAATGTCCATTGAAATTATTCTTGCACCTGTTACTGCCTTTGCAAGCTGAATTGCCATCAAACCCAGACCTCCGGCTCCAACAATAACGACATTATCTGCAGGTCTTAGATGTGTGTTTTTTACAGCACCATAAGCAGTAAGTGCAGCACATGATAACGTTGCACTAGTGTCAGTATCCATGTCACCGAGTTTTATAAGATACTTGTAACTTGGAACGAGAATATACTCAGCATAACCGCCGTCATGATATACTCCCAAAGATCTGGGCTTGTCACAAAGATTCTCTTCTCCTATTCGACATGCGGGACAGAGACCTTCGCCTATCCATGGAAAAACCAGAACCTTGTCATCTTTAGCAAATCCCTCTACCTCTTCTCCCATACTATCAATTATTCCTGCCACTTCGTGACCTGGAGTTAATGGATATTTTACACCCCTGTCGGTTGTTTTCATGAACGAGCCTGCAGGTCCGTCATATCCACCTTCCCAGAGATGGATATCACTATGGCAGACACCAGCTGATTGAACTTTAATCAAAACTTGCGCACCTCTTGGCTTTGGAGTCTCAAGTGTTTGTATCTCTAATGGTTCTTTTACTCTAACAATTCTTGCAGCTTTCACGTTATCGGTTGGTCATCATATTATATAACAGTCAGCAATCAATTGCATGAATATTCTTGCATGATATTATATGATAGATCTCAGTATTGCTCGTGTGAAAAGAAACGAGACGAACAACATTGAGGTAAATGACAGAAAAAGAATACTTGTCTTAGGAGGAGGATTCGCAGGAATTGAGGTTTTAAGAAGGTTGGAAAACACGCTTGGAAATGATTTCACTGTAGACATCAATGTGGTAAGCAAAGACAACTTTTTTCTCTTCACCCCTATGTTACCAGAAGTGGTTTCTGGCATGATAGAAACTCGACACATAGTAACACCTGTAAGAGCATTTTGTAAAAGAGCAAAATTTTACGAGGCAATAATAAGATCCATTGATTTTCAAAAAAAGCAGGTTACTATATCAAATGAAACCGATACCAAAAATGAACCAACGAATTGGCATGATCATACCTTGGATTATGATTACCTAGTACTCGCGCTTGGCGGAGAGACAAATTTCTTTGGTATGGAAGATGTCAAAAAATACTCTTATACCATGAAAAGTCTTGGAGATGCGATTGCTCTGCGTAACCATGTCATTGACATGTTAGAGCAATCTAGTATAGAACAAGACGGTGAACTAAGAAAGAGCTTGATGACATTTGTTGTTGTCGGAGGAGGGTTTGCAGGTGTAGAGACAGTAGGTGAATTGAATGCACTAGTTAGGGATGCAGTCCGAGGCTTTTACCATGATATTGACACCCAAGACATACGCGTGGTTCTTGTGAATGCCGGAGACAAAATATTGCCTGAAGTAAGCGATGACCTTTCATCATTTGCTACCCAAAAGATGAAAGAATCCGGAATAGAAATGATCCAGAAAAATCCCGTCAGTTCAGCAACTCCGTATAATGTGAAACTAAAGGATGGTACAGTTATAGAAACTCATACTCTAGTATGGGCAGGGGGCGTTACCCCAGAAAAGATTGTCAAAGAATTACAATGCGAGCATGATAGAGGTGGAAGAATAATAGTTGATGAATATCTTGGCGTCAAAGGTTTTGACGGCGTGTATGCACATGGAGATTGTGCATCTATAACTGACTCGCATACGGGAAAACCATATCCTCCCACTGCTCAAAATGCAGTAGAGCAGGCAAAAGTTGTGGCAAACAATTTGATATCTGAAATAAGAACAGGAACTAAAGTTAATTTCAATTACAAGTCAAGAGGAATAATGGCTCAAATAGGAAAAAGAAAAGGTGTTGGCATACTATTTGGAATGAAGACTCATGGTATACTCGCATGGATGATTTGGAGGACTTACTATCTCAGTCAACTGCCAACTTTGGAAAAGAAATTAAGAGTGGTAATTGATTGGTTCATCGACATGTTTTTCAAACCAGATGTTACTCGGTTGAAGATCTTTACAGAAAATCAAGCAAATCATACTTGATAGTCCCGAGCTAGAATCTCTCAGAGGCTAAGATCAAAACACATGTTCAGAACCCTTACATTTGCATAAAAAAACTGGAAAGTTTTTTGGTTTATCCATATGTCTTTCCACACGTATCGCATTGCCAATGATCTGATGTAACAGACCAATGGTGCATGTGTCCCGTTTGATGAGATTGTTTTGTCGTTTTCAAGACCTCGTGTTAAAGTACAGAATTTTGGCATAAAAGCATGATGAATTAATTGCATTTTTTTTCATGCAATTTATTGCAAGTCTTTTTTATTCATCATGTAGGTATATGTGCATGCCAATAGACTTGGAATTTCCAAAAAATCACAAACCAATAGGCAAGCACAAGTGTGCCGATGACGAACATTTTCATTTTGTTTGGGGCCCTGGAAAAATAGATGCCGAGTCTTCAACGGATGAAAACATACAAAACGCCTATACAAAACGGGGAGAGGAATACGTTCCTCTGGGAATACATGGAACTTTTGTTGCAGTTGACTGGGATTCATGCATATCAGATGGTGGATGCATTGAGGTGTGTCCCGTTCAAGTTTATCAGTGGTATAGGACGGAAAATGATGTTCCTGCGGTACAGATGGTAAACGCTACCAGTGTTGGAACCGGTGAATCTCATCAAAAGGAGGGACGTAAAGATTACACAGACAAATCAGAACCAATTCGAGAACATGATTGTATCTGGTGTATGGCATGTGTCTCTGTCTGTCCAACACAGGCCATCAAGGTAGATCAATCAAATCAAAAAATCCATGAGGAGATGGTGATAAAATATGCAAAATGAGGATAAAATGGTGGAAAAAAATATCTGCGATATATGCGGAACAGACGTTGACGCTGTTAATGGTAACACTGATTGTCCTATTTGCGATGACCGATACTTTGGAAAAATAAAGGAAAGTTACACTCAAAATCTAAACAAATGTAATATAGCATCTGAAGATTTGTTCAAACTTTATTTTGATTTATCTGGCGAATTTGTAAAATTTTCGTATAATATAGCTAGTCAGTATCTTGAAATAGAGAAAAATTTGCACATCTATAATCCGTCTTGGTATTACCTTCTCACATCATATCAATTTCTAAGAAACAGATTTCTTGGAAATGCGATACAGAGTGCTAATATAACGTATTCTGGTTTTACAGATGTATGGAAAGTCCACTTTTCTGCCATGTCCGAAAACATTGTATCTGCACTTGAAAATGCGAATAGATTTTGTAATACATGTAACGAAACTATGAACGTTCAAGAAAAATCACATCTTTCGGAGGGAAATAAGAATCTGATAAAAACGATCAGTGTTGTCAATAGGACGTACAGTACATATCAGAAGGAAGAGAAAATTACCCAGAACAATAATTCGGAGAACATTGTGGGAGTGTTGAAAAAGAAATGAGACTATTCCATAAAAAAACATCGTGTGAACAATGCATGGAACAGTTTGAAAGTTATGAAGAGCTTGTTGATCACACTAGACATGTGCATCATCATGACATAGTAAAATGCATCGAGTGCGGAAAAGAGTTCATACATGAAAAAGACAGGCTACATCATTCACGAGAGGAACACAAAAAGAAGCTAAAGAGCAGAATACACAAGGGCGAACACAAACACGAAGTAGAACACCCACTTCCACAGGATGATCTCGATGCACATATGAGAAATTTTAGTGATAATTTTTGATTGGAGAAATTCATGAGCAATTCTAAAAACATGGCAAGATTGGTAAGAAAAGACGCTATTCTGACATTCGCTTAGACTCTATAACAATAAAGACATTATACGGGTTTACATTATTTTATCAGCATTACTGCAACCTTTGACTTGTGCATCACATAACTTGAGACACTTCCAAGAAAGATCTTCTTAAGAGCGCTCAGGCCTCTAGCACCTATTACAATCACGTCTATGTTATGTGTATTTGAATACTCTACTATAGAATATCCTGGGTCTCCTGTAAGTATTCTACTGTAAAATGGAACGGCATTTTTGACTGCAAGTTGTTTTGCAAAGAGTATGAATTCTGGCGGAATATCTTCTTCCAGTTCTTTCTGCTTATGTTCTTTTTTGTGTGACGTGTGTATCACATGAATAACGGTGAGTGATCCTTCGTGCTCTTGTGCAAGATGAATTCCAATCTTTAATCCTCGCAAGGAATTCTTTGAACCATCCAAGGGCACCAAAATCTTTTTGATTTTCTGCATTTCTGACATCATGTTGATAACGTGATGGGGTATTACTGGCTTGTGTTGATTCTCACTGACAAAAATTTAGTTATTCCAGAAAATCTCACGCTAATTTATCAAATCTGTTTAACGCAGCCTTTTCATTAGATATTGCCGACCTGGAACCTTTTGGAAATTTATCCATGTATGATTCACGAGTCTTTAGTTGGTCTAGTATGGACAATGACGATTTAACCTCGTATATTTATTTAAACTTCTTAAAGTTAAGTGTAAACGGTTAACTAACCACATTTGATTAGGTTGAGTTGTGCGGAAAATAAAACCAAATGACTATGTGTTGTTTTTTTATAATGATAGTAAAAAATGGCTGATGAAGGCTGCGCCAAAACAAAAGTTCCACACACATGTCGGAATAATAGATCACAAAAAAGTGATAGGAAAACCATTTGGCAGTGCAATCAAGACCAACAAGGGAAAAATAATTTTTGCACTAGAGCCTACCATATATGATTACGTAATGAAAAGCCAGCGCAGCACCCAGATTGTTTACCCAAAGGACTTGGGGTACATTGCAGCAAGAATTGGATTGCAGAGTGGCCAGACAGTAGTTGAGATTGGTACTGGCAGCGGTTCCTTTACAACTTTTCTTGCAAGTATTCTAAAACCAAAGGGCCATGTGTACACATATGATGTAGATGAAAACTTTATGGCAATTGCACGAAAGAATATAGAAAAAGCTGGAATGACAAAATATGTAACCATGACAAAACTTGACCTCAAGACTGCAAAGAAGATGCCTCAAAAAGATGTAGATGTGGTAATTGTTGACTTGGGGGATCCATGGGTGGTTGTCCCGCAAGCAAGAAAGATGCTCAAGGGCAGCGGTGCATTTGTTGCAATATGTCCCACGATGAACCAACTTGAAAATCTCGCTGCAGCATTGAGAAAAAATGATTTCTTTGACATTGAATGCACAGAGCAAATTGTACGAACGATAGAGGCAAGGGATGGCAAGACAAGGCACTCGTTTAGAGCAATAGGGCACACAACATATGTTGCATTTGCACGCAAAGTCATAACACCTGCATCTTTGCGCAAAATCTTGGCACCTGTGGTAGAGCAGCCAGAGATTGAATCTGAAGAAACCGAATCCTCTGAAGACGAAAGTTTATCATCTCTTAAAAAATAAAACGACTGTTGACAAAAATTCTCCAGGCCCAAACTGTTAAAAGTTTCATACCCTCACGCAAGGCTTTATCCAGAAAAGGAGACAATGGCAAAGTCCTAGTCCTTGGCGGAAATTATCTTTATCATGGGGCACCAATTTTATCATCACTTGCAGCACTGCGAGCAGGATCTGACTTGGTATACACTTGTGTTCCAAAGATCAATGTCATGTCTACGCGCGCATATTCACCAAATCTGATTGTAGTGCCACTAGTTGATGCCAAGCTAACTCGTGGCTCTGTCCAGAAACTGCTTGGAATCATCCCAAAAGAACTTGACTCTGCAACAATAGGGATGGGTCTTGGAATTCAGGATAGGGAAGCACTAAAAATTCTGGTAGCATCTCTTCTTGATAGGGCAATTATGCTCTCACTTGACGCAAGCACACTTGTACCAGAAATTCTTCCAGAAATAAAAGACAAAAAGGTTACAGTCACTCCACATGCAGGCGAGTTTAGGCGATTGTTTGGCCAAGTCCCACCTGATAATATCAAGCAGAGGTCTGCAATGGTTGAAAAACATGCAAAAGAAAATGGTATCACCATACTCCTCAAGGGACCAACTGATATCATATCTGACGGCAAGCAAACATATCACAACCCAAAAAATATCGCAGCCATGACTGTTGGCGGAACAGGTGATGTACTATCAGGTGTAGTAGCGTCGATGCTGTGCAAAAACAAAAACCCAGTGCAGGCATCTTCTGCTGCAGCATATGTTAACGGCAAGGCAGGATTTCTGGCACAAAAAAAATACGGCTTGCATATTGTAGCAACTGACCTGTTGGATTTTATACCATATTCCATGAAGCCATTTGATAAAGTGAGATAGCCATGCAAGAAAATTATGTTGACAAGAATTTCTCAGGGTTGGTCTCAGATCTGCAGAAATTGATCCAGCAACCAAGCGTTTCTGCAAAAAACCTGGGCCTCAAAGAATGCTCACAACTGATTGTTCAAATGATGAAAAAGTCAGGTATTCATGCAGAGATACTGCATGTCAAAAAAGGAGTACCTCCTGCAATATACGGCGAGATAAAATCAAAACAAAGTCCTGGCAAGACACTTTTATTTTATAACCATTATGATGTCCAACCCGAAGAGCCACTTGAGCTATGGGATGACAAGCCATTTAGCGGAAAAATAAAGGGAAACAAGATTTTTGGAAGGGGCTCTGCTGATGACAAGGGAGAGCTTGTCACAAGAATAAAGGCAGTAGAGGCATTTTTGAAAACAACAGGCGATGTCCCGTGCAACATAAAATTTTTCATTGAAGGTGAAGAAGAGATTGGAAGCATACACATTGAGGATTATCTAAAAAAATACCAGAAAAAATTATCCTGTGATGCAGTAATCTGGGAGTTTGGGTACGTCGATGAGAAAGACCGGCCAATAATCAGTCTTGGAATGAAGGGGTTGCTGTATGTGGAACTATCAAAGACTGAATCCATTCGCGATGCACATTCAAGTTTAGCAGTAATAATAGAAAATCCCGCTTGGCTACTAGTTGAGGCATTAAAGACACTTCGTGATACAAATGGTAAAGTGCTGATAAAAGATTGGTATAACGAAGTAGACGAATTTACAAAAGAAGACTTGGCAATCATATCATCAGAGCCATTTGATGAAGCCTCGTTTAAAAAAGAATATGGAATCAAAAAATTTGTTGGAAACAAAAAAGGCGTTGCAGTAAAAAAAGCACTTGTTGGCGAGCCGACGTGCAACATTGCAGGATTTACATCAGGATATGAGGGACCTGGTGCAAAAACTGTCTTGCCATCAAAGGCGCTTGTAAAAATTGATTTCAGGCTGGTACCAAAAATGGATCCAAAAAAACAACTTGCCCGCCTGAAAAAACATCTAAAAGAAAATGGATTTGGGGACATTCAAGTTACGCTGATTCACGGCGAGGCTGCCGCAAGAACTAGATTGTCTGATCCTTTTGTTGGGACAGTAAAAAAAGCAGCAGACGAGTCCTTTGGTAAATCAATACTCAGTGTCTCCTCTGCAGGAACTGGACCCATGTTCTCGTTTGTCAAGTTTCTGCATTCTCCATGCATTGCAGTAGGGAGCACCTATGTATTTGCAAGAATCCATTCTCCAAATGAATTTGCAAGAATTGATCTGCTGAAAAAAACCACAAAATGCATGTGTAAGATAATTAGAAATTTTGCATCACAATAGGTTCCATGATTTTAAGAAAGACTGAAAACTTCAAATCCGTTTGATCTCTTGCCTCTGACCTGCTGATCCGTGGGCAATTGCACAGAAAGGCCTTTATTGTGCTCATTTTGCATTGCAAATATGGCTTACATGTACATGCCGGGAGCTACTGCGGTCGGTATTATATATGACGGCGGTGTCGTCATGGCAAGTGAGAGAAGAATCGCTTATGGTAATTTTGTCGTAAGCAAGACTACAAAAAAGACATTCAAGATTACTGATTTTGTTGGTGCATGCTGCGCTGGAATGGTTGCAGACATGCAGGTTTTGGCAATGCAGATGAAAGCAATGACAAAGATAAGAAAGATGGAACTCAAGCGAGAGATTCCTCCAAATTCTGTAGCCAAGATGATGTCAACTATGATGTATGAAAGACGATACTATCCTCTCATGACACAGGTAATCGTTGGAGGAGTAGATGGTGATGCAGTAATTTACACACTTGATCCACTAGGTTCAGTTTTACCAGATGATTATGCTTCTGTAGGAACAGGTGCAGAAATGGCACTTGGAGTTTTGGATCAGGAATTCAAACCAAAGATGAGTGAAAAAGATGCAGTAAACCTTGCAGTCAAGTCCATCAAGTCTGCAATAATGAGAGACAATGCAAGTGGAGACGGAATAGACATTCTAGTCGTTGACAAGAACGGAACAAGAGAATTTACCGCAAACTAGAAAACTACTTTTTAATTAACTTGGCAGCTTCCCAATACTTGTCAGATATGTAATGCAGATTTTTCACAACCTCGCCTTTTGTTATGGTTGCCATTTCTGCACTTGATACCAATGCTTTACCAACTGCAAGAAACTTGTTGTGAACTTCTTCTACCACGCAAATGATATCATCTTTTTGAAACTCTGTGAATTTTTTAATTCCAGGCCGCATGACATTTGCTCCATTGCATACAAACTTGATTGCACCTGCATCCACAATTGCTTTTGGAAATTTCTCAAGCAGGTCAGTCTCTGAGAGAAACGGAAGGTAAGCCTCTCCAATCTTTATTGCTGATATACTATCGCCTGTCACCATGCTTGTGGTATCATCAATCTCATGGAGCACCAGTGTCTTTGCCTTTGGAAGTTCAATGTGCCACTGCAGAACCATCTTGTCAATGACTGACGAGATGTCGCTTTTTGAAAGATTATGCGATTTCAATTCTCGACACTTCCTGTTTGATATCTAGTAAATCCCGTAAAATTGAGCTTGCAGTCTCGATACCTCCTGCACCGCGACCTGTAATTGTCTGCTGGCCAGAGTGCTCTGAGTTGAACGTGATGGCGTTTAGCGTACCGTTGACACACATTGGATCATCAAGAGGTATCTCCTTTGGTGCTACGACTAAATCTCTCTCACATGACGCGACAAGCTTTATCGCGCAATCCTTTGCTGCTGCCTTTTTAATGTCTCCAGTTGTAACGTCTCTTATTCCAGTCCTTTTGATGTCCTTGATTGTTACCTTCATGTCCATTATCCAGTTGGCAAGTATGACAAGCTTGGCTGCCGCATCAAAACCGTCAATGTCAAGTGACTCGTCTGCCTCGACGTATCCCTTTTTCTTGGCATCTGCAAGTGCAGCCTTGAATGTCAGGCCTGTTGCCATGTTTGTCAAGATGTAATTTGTAGTGCCGTTGAGTATTCCTTGAAATGAAACTATTCTTTCGCCTCGCAAGCTGTTCTTTGCATAGTCCAAAATTGGTGTTCCTCCTCCAACTGTTCCGCTAAATTTTAGCTGGACCTGGTTGTATGTTGCAAGCTCTATCAATGATGGAAATGCAAGAGCAAGTGGTCCCTTGTTTACTGTTATGACATTCAGGCCTTTTTTCATTGCATTTACAATGTGTGACATGCCAGGCTCTGCATCCTTGTAGTTGCTGGGGGTTGTCTCAATTAGCACTTCGGCATCCATCCCGTTTATCATGTCAAGGCCATTTGCATCTTTTTCCTTGTTGTGATATTTTCGTATGCTCCCATATTTTTTCTTGACCTCAAGCAACCTGTTCAAGTCAAGGCCTGCCGATGAAGCAGCAGAACCATTTGAATCAAAGACTCCGACTATTCTTGGTTTTAGTCCGTGCTTTGCATACAGGTCCTCTGATCTAGAAAGTAAAAGTTTTGCAAAACTTTGCCCGACAACTCCAAAGCCTGATAGTATGATTCGCAATATTCACAAGACACATTTTGGTATTAATTAAGATTGACGATTTCTCAGATTGCTTTATTAAAGCAATAATGAAAAATCATCACGTGCGCTCAAAAAAGTATCTTTATGCGGGAATATCTGGCGCAGTAATTGTTGCAGCTGCCATTATAGTTATTCAATTCGTTCTTCCAATGGCAGGCCCTGATGTCACCAGTACTGCTGCAAACCAAGTTGCATATCTTGATTTTTCATACGACGAAGAAAACTCTGATCTAAAATCTGATCTTGCACTGCATCACATCAACATGACAAAACCAATCAGGCTGAGCAGCCAGACAGATGTTGAGCAGTATTGCAACTTTTTGACTGATCCCAAAAAGCAGGCACTTGTCACATATTGTACTTCTACAGTACTTACAAGCAAAGCTGGAAACCTTGGAGACATTGACATGGTGGGCTCTGCTGACTTGCCAGGGCTTGTAGTTGTTGCATTGCAATCAAACCCATTGCTGACAAACTATGATGATGTAAAAACTGTCTTTAGCACCGTCATAAACAGCACCATATGCTCATGCTGGGACAAGACTGCCCCTGATGGTTTTCTCACCTTGTCTGCATTTGTAGACAAGCTGCGTGACACTCATCTTCAAACAAAAGATCCTACAACCAGCACCCATGTGATACCGCTTGGAAACAAGCATTTCAAGATTGAGCTCACCACAAATACAGATGGCTATCTGTGGAAGCTTCTTGTCTCCAAGTAATTAACTGAGTTTTGTCAACTTGATGACTCATAAAAAATCTTGATAATACCTGCATCTTAAATATGAAAAAAAGTCAATATTAGGATGGCAGTTAAATCGATAAAGCAAGATTACGTATTTCCTAATGATATTACATCAATGATGGAGACATTCAAAGAAATGGTAAATTTTTGCATAAAAATAGGATTACAGGAGAACATATCAACTCTAAAGAAATTCTCATCACTACATTACAAGGACTTGTCTCAATTTGATATACAATCCAAGTACAAGCTTACAGCCATGTCTCAGGCAATGGGAAGACTAGCTCAAAGAAAAAGAGACATGAGGAAGGGAAACGCTCCAAAATCTCCGTATGTATCAAAACCATATTTAGTTTCATGCTATGGTTTTATGATAACTGGTATGCTGCTATCATTTCCAATTTCAAATGATGACAAGTTTCTGGTCAAACTAAACGAGTACACCACATCACAACTTGAAAATGTAGAACCCCGATCATTTACGATAACATCTAATTCACTATCAATTTCAGTCAGGAAGCAAGTGGGGCAAATCATTCCTGAAAATATAATTGGAGTGGATAGAAACCTAAGAAATATTACAATATCAACTTCAAATGAATCAATTATGTACAATACCAACAAGTTACTCTTGATTAAGGAAAACACATCTCATGTGATATCGTCTTTTAAGAGATTTGACGTAAGAGTAAAGAGACATTTCCAACAAAGACTTGGCAACAGAAGATCAAGAAGGGTGCAGCAACATCTGCACAAGATCTCAAAGGATGTAGTAGAAAGAGCAGTAGAATCAAAAAGCATGATAATATTCGAGGATCTAAAAGGAATTCGAAAACTATACAGAAAAGGAAATGGTCAAGGAAACAAGTATAGAAGGAAATTAAACTCATGGTCGTTCTACGAACTGCAAAGACAGATTGCATACAAGGCAGAATGGGAAGGAATTCCTGTTGACTTCGTAGATCCTAAACGCACAAGCCAGCTCTGTCCAATATGCGGAGGGAGACTCCAAGAGGACAGGTTTCACAGACGAAAACTGTTGTGCATTAATTGTAAGAAATCAATGGACAGGGATGTAATTGCATCCATGAATATTGCTTACAAGGGGTGGAGTAGGTTTTGCCATCCTAGAGGGCTTTTAGTTGAAGCGATGAAGGGGAACGTGAAATACCTACAACCACTAATCCTTCGAGTGGATGGAAGCAAGTTAGTTGAGGCTCAAGCACGAGCCATCAAGTTGACAGAACCATTAACTGCATATCTTGGTTTACGAAGGTTGACGTGACTCTTTAATCCGTAGAAAATAGATTTTGGTGTTATCATTGCTTGATTATCTGTGGCTCTTGCCACTTGGTTTTGTAGCTGGTGTGATAGGATCCATGATAGGGCTGGGAGGGGGATTCGTAGTGGTACCTGTACTAACTTTTTTTGGATTTGCTCCAACACTTGCCGCAAGCGACAGCCTCTTTGCAGCCTTTAGCAATGCAGTGGCATCTACTGTATCTTATGCAAGACAAAAAAGAATTGTATATCCACTTGGGATAAAACTTGCACTCTTATCAATACCTGGAACAATTATTGGTGCGTATATCTCAGATGGAGTCTCACCGCCAGTCTTTAAAATTATGTTTGGGATGGTTCTGATCTCATCAGGTGTCTACATTTACCTGCGAAGAAAAATGGAATCAAGAGAACGTAATTTATCCAAACAACTCATGGTTCTAGTAGCCGGTGCAAGTTTTTTTGCAGGGATAATCTCTAGCTTGTTTGGAATTGGAGGCGGCACTGTCTTTGTCCCTCTGATGGTAGTTGCAATTGGACTGTCCATGAAACTTGCTGCACCTACGTCCCAGTTTATCCTAATGTTTGCAGCAGCATCTGGCATGATAGTGCACTCTATCTTGGGCCATCCAAATTATTATGAAGCAGGAATGCTCTCAATTGGGTCCTTTGCAGGAGGCATTATTGGAAGCAAGTTATCTACAAGAGTAAATGAAGGAAAACTCAGGATATTCATAACGCTAGTGCTTGGCATAACTGCAGCCAAACTTGTCATTGATGCACTGGCCAGTCATTTTTGATTTGGTATAGATTTTTTATCAAATAGGGAACTACACTATCTGACTAGTTCCCCCAATGGGTCATGCTAGATTCAAAATCAGTGTTAAAAACTAGAAGAATTCTACACCAATTTTTTATGATATGTACGTCCAGTACGTGTAAGAAATGAAAACTGTACATCTTGCAATAATTATTGGAGCCGGAATTGGTGTAATTATTGTTGTAGTTTCAATGTTTTTCTTTATGGCCACAAATGTGCCACCACCACATTCAATGGCATACTTGAAAAATGATACAGGTATAGTCACCTTGGGAAATCAGGCGTACTATTTTGAGACACCAAATTATTCTCATGATGCTTACTTTAACTCACCGCAAATTTCATTTCATGATGTAACCTTTACTTTATTTCCAACAGGGTTTAGAGGAGGATTACCTATTCCATGTACTAGCAGTCCTGAGAATTTCCAATACTATTGGACTGATGCTAAGTTTACAGATAGTACTCATGAATTATTACACATACTGGGGGATTCTCCACCATGTCCTACACGTCCCATTCCAACAATGTTTAGTACTCATACAAATCCTCAAGCAGGTTTGACATTTTATAATGGCAAAATGAAATTGCTGGTAAGTACCAATATTGTCAATTCAACTTCTAATGGTCCTGAGTTCAAAGTTGGTCCAGATCTTCTAGGGCCAATACCGCACCAATTGGTATTTTTCATGAAATCAAATTCAACTGCCAAGATCTTTGTAGAGTATACCTCTCATGAACCAAACACAGGAACAATGCCAAGTTATTCTAGTGTTTATGTCGGTAAGGGAGGAGAATATACTCAGATTACGACACCTGACGTAACCATAAACGCAGATCCGTCATCAATTCCTCTGACAGAAGGCTCAGACACTATAGTTGTGTACAACATTACGGCAAAGGAAGGAGTAAAGGGAGTGTATTGGATATTTCTGGCACAGTTTTGTAGAGTAATGCCTCTTGCCATTGATATCAATAGTTTGACTATTAGTCCATTTGACATACCAGTCCAGACGGGAACAATGCATTGTCCAGCTCAATTTCTCGATGGAACAATTCTGGGAATTTCAGAAGGTACTGCGGAATACAAGATGGGACAACCCGTGAAATGAGAAAAATGAAAATTCTACATCTTTTAATTATTGTAATCCTTGTTACATCTCTCATAACAGTATCACAAAGTGTATTTGCACAACAGACTGCAAAAGAAATATTACAACAAAGAGATGATGCCAAAAAAACTGGACTTGTATACAATGGTACTACATTGATGGTAACTCCGGAAATAAATAAAACAGAATTTAAAACAGGTGAAAAATTTTCAGTCACACAGCATTTGATAAATATGGGAAACAATGTTGCATCAATAATTCATGGCGATCCACTTTTTGAGATAAAGGTTCTTGATGGGAATAGCAATGTCTCTTTTATTTGGCCAGATGCTATTGTTGATGTAGGCATTACTGAGACCCTCGAGCCTGGCATGTCGACTAGCGGTCGGGTGATATCGGGAAATGGTGCATTTCCAGAAATTGCGCTTGACAAGCTAGGAAATTATACGATCTATTCTATAGCAAACATTAATTCTGAAGGAATGCCTGCTCATACGGAATCAATATGGTCACAACCTCTGAAGATTTCCATATTGCCAGAAAATTATCCATCACAGGTTAATTCCACAAATTCCATATCTACAATTCCTTCCTCAATACTTCATTCTCCAGTACCAACACTGTCACCGCCTGAGAATCAATCCGTAGTTGATGCGGCACTAACTGTTCCCGAATTACGAGACTGGTCGCACGACTGGAAATATGTAGGCATGGGCTTTGGTAGTAACAATAAAGCTGCATCTGGTGACTTTGAATGGCAATATGCCAGTGTGGTTCTAAAAGCACCATCTGGAAGTGCACTCTTTCCATGCAATAGCGATTGGTGGGCAACCATAGTGATAGACATGACAACGATGAAAGTTGTACAGGCAAACTATCCTACAATGGAATCACATTCTTGTCAAGTCATAACACTTGGAGGTTCACTGAGTGGAAGGATAAAACTGTCTAGTAATGTAACAAACATAGAATCTCCATTAAAACAATTCAAATCAGGAGTCGCGCTCAAAGATATCACATGTGCACCTGATCTTCAGCTAATTGTAAAGGCAAAGAGTCGTTCGCCTGCATGTGTCAAACCAGACGATATCTCCAAATTGGTTGAAAGAGGGTGGGCTGACAAACCAAACTCGTTGCAGGAAAAATTAGATTTTGCAAATGTATGCCTTGGTATGAATGATGCCTGCAGACATCGTTTTGATGCACAAAATAATGATCCGTTTGGTATAACAGCATTGATAATTTATCATCCGCCACTATCTTGCATTGGTCCTGTTTCTAATGTAACCATGAATAGTTGTGCTCCTAACACCTTCTATCTCAAAATAAATTCAAACTCTACTGCATATTTGATAGGCTACAACATTTGTGATGAGGATTCTTGTACAATAAAGAACGACTTGTCTGTTTTATTGCCAATCAACGTACTTCTAAAACCTGATTATCAAATGATAGGTTTGCCAGTAAATCTCCAATGGAAGTATGGTGATACAGTTCACATTCAACTTGAAGTGTCACCTAATGATGATAACAAAACTGCATCACTAGTAGATCTTGGAAATTCAACAATAGTTCCATAGACATGAAAACTCTACACTACTCCATACTCTTTGGGATTGGAATTACATCTGTCATAATACTGGGTCTGATCTTGGCATTTACACTGCCTTTGACTGGAACAACCTTGCAATCTAACGGGTTATCTCAAAACTCAAACTATTCAAACGATATGCAAAATGCAGTTGATGTTAATTCTGCAATAAGAAGAACAATAACGCCTGAAAAAATCTGTTTTCAAGCAGATGATAACTTTTTTGCACAATATCCTACAATTTTAAAAGCAATTCCTCAATCGGACAGTTTTGTACTATACAATGAAACAGTACAGGTAGGACCACTGGTCAGATATTATAACGGTGAAGGGGTGGATCTATCAAAAGATCAAATTATAACATTACTGTCAAAATATGATTTCAATCATACCACTACGTATAGCACAGATCACAAACACACCTTCAAATTTAGAAATGAATACTTTACTTGCGGATTTCAATATGGGAATAATAACTATGATCTTTTGTTACAATATGACAAATTGATGGGAACAGAAAATAATCTTGGATATGTTCCGATAATAATCGCTGACAATGCGACTGGGCATTCCAAGGATGTAGTCTATGGCACGTTTAACAATACGCTTGTCTTCAACAATACACTTGGTATTCCTGTCACACTTGTGGTTACATCTGATGCTAACTTGCCTGATAGACAAGTAACGATTCCCTCTCATGAATTATATTTTTTATATCTGAACAAAAATGTACCAAGTCCATCTGATGTTACATATCATTACCAAATAGACAATTTTCCACAAATTCAAGGAAATGTAACTGTAAAACAAGCGCCAAATTGTATGAATCAAGAAATGACACAATCATTGTATCTTCAAAATGGTTTTTCGATCAAGTTTCCAACCTATTTGCCAGATGGCTTTATTCCTGTTTGCAATGAGTCTGATGTTGAAAATATAGCAATTGAAGAATTTACAAATTCAACCGGGATTGCACAATACGGTGATCATCACTTTTACCATATTTCTGCTAATCAACATGAAGACAATGGAATCATAGTTGCAATGGCAATTATGCACTATGGAGAAAATGCAACAGGCCTGGCATACCGTGATTACAAAAATGATATCTCGATAGCATATGATAATTCGACATTTTATAGATATGGCGATGGCTCTATAATGACATATGTTGCATCCGGTAGTATTTCTACGGTAGTGTTTACAACAGGAGATCAAAGCTACACATTTGCAGGCAAAGTACCACTTGAAGAACTAGTCAAGATGGTAAAGAGTCTGGCGTAATTAGACGAAAATGAAAACTCTACGCCTTTCCTGTTTTAAAGGGGGGAACTAAACTAGATGAACAAAACCCTCAAACCATATGGATAAAGTTGTATTATACAAATATGTATATATACAATCGTTTCCTATCTATAGATAGGAAAATGAGCAAAGCCATATTGCAAAAGAAATCTGGAAAAAGTTCCAGAACTATATCACACATGCCACGTCTTGATACTATCGAGATGGTAGAAGAGATGATTTCTGACAAAAAGGAGTTTAGTTCTAAAAACAGATTATGGAGATCCCTTCCAAAACAGGTCCAATACAAGACATTTACTACGATTCTAGATTACCTAGAAAAGTCAAATAAGATAATGTATGATAAGAAAGGCTCTATTCTCTGGATATTTGCAGACAATCCAAAACTAAAGAAGCTTCACAGAGAATCTACCGTATTAAGATAGTCTAGTAGCCAAATCTTTTTTCGTATTCTTTGTGATCAAATGCTTCTAAAATGGTGCAGACTTTTTCTTGTTTTGTACCATATACGGTATACACTATTCTCCATCCCGATCTTAGCTTGAAACGAAACAATGTGTGAATTCTATGTTCTTTGGAGTATTTTTTAGGCCACAGGCTTCTTGGAATTTTATCGCCTTTGGCGCAATCTTTCTTAAGTAGGTCCAATACATCGTTGATCTCTTTGTATCGGTCACTTGTTTTATCTAACGAATTGAAAAATTCTATAAAGTCTGGAGCACCGCGAATAGATATTTTTTCTTTCAAGACTAGTCGAGCATGAATTGTTGAGTTTATTATTTAACCATGTCAGATATGAAACTCAAAATATTCTCTTGAGATGGGAAAACTCTACACCTTTCCAGTTTTACGAGGGAACTAAACCAAGTGAACAAAACCCCTCAAGGGCCTTTTTTAAAACAAGATACTATCTAGTTCACAAGGCCTAGTATACATTATTGTTTAAAATCCAGCTTCATCTGATACAGGTTTTTCTTTGATACCACAACCGTTTTGCCTTCTTGATTGGTCCCCTCAAAATCTACTCCAATCAAGCCAAACTCTTCATTGATCTCTCGCTTGTCAGAGATTTTGAATTTTATTTTCAGGTTTTCATCTGTATGTAATGGCTTCAAAAATCTTGTCTGCCTGTTCTTCCATTCTGGGTCTCCGTCGATTCCATAAAAAATCAAAACATTCCCGTACATTTCCTCCAGTCTTGTAAACTCGCCTTCCATCTTTGACAAAATGGCTCTGCCAGAAACCATCTTTTTTTCTTTGTCTTGTTTGTCATAAATTATATTTTTAATTCCTGAAAATTTCAAATATGCATCAAGTTCTGAAATAGTTATTTTGCACTCTGAATAAAACTCGTCTCCGACATTTATCTCTGCAAACGTTTTCATCAAGATCTGGTTTCGTCTGGATAGTAAATTATCTCTGCGTTGTTGACTGCCTTTCCAGAAGTAAGATGGCTGATTGCTTTTAGGATGTTGTCATTGCTTGATTCTGTGCCGTCTACGCTTCCGGGCAAAACTAAGTACATTCTAAGTTTTGATTTTAAAACATCGCTTAGTTCCTGGTTTACAGTTGTTGCAAACGGTCTCAGTGCTCCCCGGAATACTTCGACTCGCGCCCGCTCTGCACCTGTTACCTTGCCGCCTGCTGGCATGTCTGGCCCTATGATTACCATGGTTCCCTCCTTGCCCTTGAAAAGTGGCGGGTTCTTTGCCCCTCCTGGCACAAACGTGCCAATTGTTTCCTGCATAAATATTGCAGGTGTGTTTATGAACTTGTCAACCAACCCATCCCATTCTTTTCTGGATAGATCAACAAATTTGCTATTTTGCAAAACCTTCCCTGTTATGTAAATTACAGAACTGATTGGCCCGACTTTTTGTGTCGCGGTGTTAAGCATTCTTTTTACACTTTCTTGGTTTGTCAGGTCCATGACATGGGAATGAAACTTGGACAGCCTCTCCTCTGCTACCTTGGGGCTTGTCTTTGAAATCAAAATTACTGTCTTTCCGCCGACATCCTCAATTTTTTGTGCAAGAAATTCAGTCCTTGCTACATCTGATTCATCTGTTGCATCAACTGCAAAGACCACTACTTTGGAATCAAAATTGGCTTGGGTTTCTGGAATTGAGCACGCCACATGTGGCTTTACTGGATAAAATACACGGTCGCCTGGTATTACTTTACCATTTAGAATTTGTCCAATAGCATCATCACTTAGCATAAGGACTGTCTCTGCAACCTGTTGCTGGGTCAGGAACTGCTCGTCTGCAATCATCTTGCTTGTGTTGTTTTGAACTTTTTCTGCAATGTTTTGTATTTTTGCAAGAAGTGCAGAGATTGTAGTGCCAAGTTTTTGTATGTCTGATTCTGATGTGATTGATTTTGACTTTGCCATCTTTGCAGCGGCTTGTGCAATCCCATGCTTGACAGTATTTTCGTCTTCTCCTAGTAGAGGTAAAATGTCAACGTTTACTGCTTCAACTTCTTCTGGTGTGAGATTTTCAAATCCGCTGACTCTCATAAATTCTGCTGCTGCCTTGGGGTATACTGTCTTGTAGATTCTATCAGAGTGGACAGGTCCTGGGTTTGTAGCAATTGAGATTATTTTCTTGTCTGTCAACTCCCATGACATTGCCTCTGCAAGTCTGTTCTTTGCCCCCTGGGATGCTGTATATGGACTGCGGAATCTGTATGGTCTTTGCTCATATGGTTTTTCTTCTGTAAAAAATGTCGATATTGTAACTATCTTGGAACCTACTTTCATTGTCTTTATTGCCTGGGTCGATGTCCAAAATGTTCCAGTGAGGTGTATTCCAACGGTACTTTTGAATTCAGAAATTGCAGCGTTTGGAAAACAAGTGACAGGCCCTGAGACTCCGGCATTGTTTACAAGTATATCCACTGTACCATGTGACTTTTTGAGATCGTCAAACATCTTTGAGACTCCTTCCTCATCGCTTACATCAACACCTGGGAAAATTTTTACAAATGATTTGCTATTTGCTTTTGCGATTACCTGCTCTAGTTCTTTTGCAGCTTCTTCAAGAGGCTCTTTTCTTCTTCCCAAAATGACAATGTTTGCACCATTTTCGGCAAATTTTATGGCAATTGCCTTTCCTATGCCGGTTCCACTTCCTGTGATTACAACAATCTTATTTTGAAATTTTAGCATGAATAGTGACCTGACGGTTTTGGACTATTTATTCGATTATGCTTGTCGGCAGCAATTGCAGTTCTAGTTTGTACGTATTTGGTATTGTCATAATTTAGATCTGGCCCAGAACTATACCATCAAATGGTTCTACAGACATATTTATTTGTGGGTTGGATAAAACCCCCACATGCACGATTCAGAATCTGACACTTTTCATCCAGTAAATAAAAATGAAGAATTTTGCGAGTCTTTAAAAAAAATTGGCATTGATGCCAAAGCAAATCAAATTGATACCGATGAAGCAGAAAAAGAAAATTATTATTCAAGACACTATAGCCATACTCCTTTAATGGTGACAAATCATGGTACCATCACACTCAAGGGAACTAACATTGATGTGGTCCAAATTATTCAAAAGGGATAGAGCATGGCACAAGATCTTAATCCTATATCATGGGGCGCACAAGACAGATACCAAGCCCACTTTATTGTAAAAATTCTGATTGGCTGTGACGATGAGGACTATCTTGCAAGGCCGACACTGCACACCAAAGGGCATTTTGCCACAAAGAAAGTTGACGGGGTCAAGTGGGTTGGAGGCCAACTTGCAGATACGCTAAACGCGGATGATATACTCAAAGCAATGATGATAAAGTTACCATACGAAGATGCCCAGATAAATGTCGAGCCGACAACAGGTGGTGTCAGAATTTTTGGCAAGTGGAAAGGCAGTTACGAGTTTACCATGACAAAAGAATTGTTTGCAGTCTATGACAGGATTGCACACTGCATAAAAAATCTGTCATGCTCTCCACCAGTCCAAAGCTAGGCAGTCAACTTTATCCCCTTTTGGAATTGCCAAGATAAACTGTTTTCGTACGGTTGTTGCAAGCCTTCCAGCTAGTACAACACTTGTTGCAGACATTGTATCCGTAGAATTGTACACCTGGAGCAAGTATGGCGCGTGATCAATTCCTGGTCCCTTTTGGTATACTGCAAAATCGCAACCAAATTTAATGCCCGGATTTACAATGTATCCCTTGTCCCTAAAGTCCTTGTAGACAGTATATTTTTTATCAAAATTGTGGTACTCTCTTCTGCAAATCTCCAAGAGTTCTTTTGATGCAACAGGTTTTTTTGACTGGTATACTTTGAGTTTTGATTTTTCCTGCAGGTAATATCCCTCAATTAAATCAAGGATTAATGGAACGTTTATCTCGTCAGGTTTTGGCTTTGTCATGCCAATTGGCTTGCCATAATATCCTGCAACAAAAAGTGCTTTTGAATCTGCAATGTTCCAAACTATTATCCTGTTTTCAAGCAGGTCGCCTTTCATGTTTATTTTGTTATATTGTAATTGATTTTAGTGTTTACAATTAATTGTCAAAAAAAGGAAAAAAGAATATTTTTCTTAAAATTTTATAGGCTCAGAGCAAGCAAAATGAATGAATCCGATACCTGCAGTACTTTATCTGACATTTCCTCAATTCCCTCTACAACATCCTTGAGAAGAAGCAGCTCTTTTGTGGTGGCAGTCTCGTCAAGAACCCTGATACTTAGTGCTCTGTACTTGTCGTCTACCTGTCTTTCTATCTTCTGTGCCTCGTGGGCAAGATCAATTGCCACGGTGCTGTTGTTGCTTGCAAGTGCCCTGATGATTTCATTTATTTTATGAATCTGGTCTACTGCAAGCTCGACTAGTTCTGTGAGGTCCTTGTCAAGTTTTTCCTTTTTGAGTGTGGCTGCCTTGATATTTGAGAGTTTGAAGGCAATGCCTGTGATGTATCCTGCGATTTCATCCATCGTATATGCCGAGTTCAAAAGATTCTCCCTGTTCATCATGAGACCGCCTACGTCTGAAATCTCTCTTGTTATTTTTCTACGAAGAGCTTCTACTTCATCTTCTGTATTTTTTATTCTTTCAAGTAGTTGTTTTATTTCAGCCTTGTCTGCCTTGATTATCAAACCTGGCAGAATTGACAGATCTCTGACAGCGTTGAGAATTCTGTTAATCTCGTCTTGTAAAACGGCAAGGGCCTTTCTCTTTGCCTGAACTTCAAGTTCTCCGCTATACATCTAGAGATTTTAGACTATGCCTGCAGCTAATAATCCTTGCGTAAATTAGATTAGGACAAGAAAAATTTCTCTAGTTTATTTTTTCATCTTGCACAACGCGTTTTTGACTGTTGTACAAAGTTATCATTTCATCAATGTTGGTTGCATTTTCCGATGTTTTTTCAAATCGTATCTTTCCGGTAAACTTTGGAAACCTGAGGGCAAGCCCACTGCCTTTTCTGATTTTATCCATGGCAACTTTGTGAATTGGGCTTAGGGTTATCTCTGATGCTACAATTTCTATTACCACTTCTGGCTCAAACCACACGTCTGCCTCAAGGCCGCTCTGAATTCTTGAGTCTTTTTTTACAGTGATTTTATCTGAGAGGATCTGGTAAAACTGGTCCAGGCTCTCATCTGTAAACCCGGTTCCTACCTTGCAGATGCTTGGAAACATGTCCGCCTTGTCATCGTATGCAGAAAGCAGCAAGGCACCATATCTTCCAGTCCTTCTGCCCCTGCCATAAAATGCCCCAACTACAACTAAATCTAAGCTGTCTCCAAGCTCATTTCTGTATTCTCGCTTGAGCTTGAGCCAGTTGTTTGCCCTTGCACCTGCACGATATGGAGAGTCTAGCTGTTTTAGCATTATTCCTTCACATCCAGAATTTATTGCGTTCTCCAAACTGTCTTCTACTTCACTGTCTGACTTGACAAGTGTCATTGGCATTACTTTGGCAAAAGAATCCTCGGATACATTTTTCTCAAGCAGTCTTCTTCTTTCAGTATATGGCACATCAAGGCAATTTTTTTTGTCAACTAGTAAAATGTCAAAAAAGTTTACAGTGATTGGATATTCTTGTACAGCTTGCGCAATTTTGTATTTGCGCCTTCTGTGCATTAATTCCTGGAATGGCAAAAACTCTCCAGTGTCATCATTTATTGCAACAACTTCGGCTTCCAATATGACATCATCTGACTTTAACGCCTTGCCAATGTTTTCTACAATATCAGGATAGTAGCTTGTGATGTTTTCAAGACTGCGAGAATACAGGATAATTTTTTCTCCCTGTCTGTGGATCTGGACTCGTTCCCCATCAAGCTTGTACTCTGATGCAAACTGGCTTCCCATTTTTTCATGGGCCTCTTGAGGGCTCTTTACCCTTTCAGCAAGCATTGGACGAATCGGACTAAATATTGTGACCTGGAAATCTTTTAGTGATTCCAGTCCGTCTTTTGATACTGCAAATGACACCTTTCCCAAATCGCTGCAGACATTGTACGCGTGTTCAAGTAAAGGCCTGTTTTCTTTAGAGCCAGTATATGCAACTGCTAGTGCATCAAGTATGGTATAGTCTGCAATTCCAAGCCGGAGGTTTGACGTTATTATCTTTGCAATAAATCTACCTTCTGCCGGCGTTGCATCATTTAGGAGACTGGAGATGTACTTCATCTTCATGTCCTGTGATCTTGCGCCTTTGAGATCTGCAATTTTGTACAGGGTGTCATAGACTCGCTCCACTGTAATATTTTCACTAAGAAATGTTGTCTGTGTTTTCTGCTCTAGTATCTTTGATGCCACCTGCCCAAAGTCTCCAGTGTCTTTGTACTGGTCCTCTATTTTTTTAATTGAAATCCCGGATGACTTTGAAAGTGCCTTTATTGCAATCTTTTCTGCAATGCCAATCTCTACTCCTTCATGGTCAGGCCTTAGTTTTCCCTGGAGCAGGTAGACAACTTTTGGTATTATATCCGGTGGTGTAATTTTGAACAAGTCTACCAGGTGCTGTGTTAGCTCTAGTCTCTTTGTGGTATTTTCCATGTAACTTAATGTGTCAGCAACAAGGGAAAATTTCATCTTAGGATTATTGGCATATGCAGCATAAAAGAAGTTATTTCTTGTGCAGGTGCGCCTGGATTTTTAATTTGATCTCTATAGTTCGCTTTGAGATTATTGCATGAAAGTCCGAGTGCTCTTCTGAATCAAGAAATCTCTTGTTTCTCTTGAGAAATCCATCAAAGAAGACTCCGCCCATGTATCCAATGTAGAGTCCTACTGCAAAGTCTTCCATGTTTGTAATGGGCCATGATTTTGCCTCTGATAGAACCATGGTTGGATAGTCCAAGGCATAGGTTATCACGTCATTTAGGTTCTTTTCTTCAATCATGTCAAGGCCCATGATATCCAGCAACTTTTTCTAGTATTTAGTATTTCTCAAATTTTGATATCAGGTGCAAAGACACCTTTGGACATGGCCAGGAATTAGGATTAAAGACAATAACAAATGGATCGCCTTGATTCAGAACGCTAGTAAAAAATAATCATTAGGTATATTCATTAATCTATTATTGCCTCGTTCTTTCATGCTTGATTTAACACAGAGTCTTATTGTAAGAGTCCTTATCACTACCGCAATCATCTCAATAATTTCATACTTTGTGATTAAGAGGGGCATGGTATCACCAGATCGATTAAGATGGGCTATTCCAGCTCTCTTTATTGTCTTTGGAATCTCGATATTAATCCAAATTCTGTATGTCCTCTATAGAAACCATTTGATGGGATCCTAAACAATAGTTTTTCAAACTTTCATCAACCGATTTTGAACAAAGATAAGATCAACTGCCAACATACAGAACCACAAATGGATAACTTTAATTCAAAATGCAAGTAAAAATTAAGAGAAAATGGCAGGAAAAATCGATATAGAAAATGACAATCTAATCTTCATGCTGACTGGAATAGACAAGGTGCTTGCTCTAAAGAGTAAACTTACAATTCCGTTGAATCATGTCAAGTCTATATCGACAGTCAAGGCAGACTGGAACTATTTCAAGATGTTAAAAGTAGTGGCTACAAGGATTCCAGAAGTGGTAGCGGATGGGGTATTCGTAAGCAAAGAAGGTTTTCTTTTCTATGAGATGCATGATCCTAACAAGTGTATTACAGTTGAGTTGGAAAATGAAAAATATAAGAAGATTATCTTTGAGGTTTCCGATAAGGAGACAACTGCAAAAATGATTCAGGAAGCACTTGATAGACTACATTAACAAGATCTGCCAGCACTAGGTCTTGAAAGTAAACGCAAAGAAGAAAAATAGTGAGGTCTCATGGTTTACCCGCCGCCGTTCTTAGTAAAAATACGTAATGAGCGTCAAGTAACATATACCAGACGACTTTTTACAAGGAAAAAATCCGATGAAGACTTGACAGAACCAATTTTTGTTCGTTTATAAATAGGAGAAAAAAAGAATGCACCATGGGCGGCGGCAAGAAACAATCTCCAGCACAGGCAGAAAAGTCTCAGACAGCAGAAGCTGGAAAGAAGGACGGACAAAAGAAGGGAGACAGAAAAGATCAAAAGCCAAAGACCAACATTTCAGTCATCATTGACGAAAATCAGGCAATGAACTTTATCAAGGGCGCAAAGGTCTTTACAGTCCAGGAATTATCTCGACAGACAAACGTCAAGGTATCTGCAGCAAATGCATTGCTACAAACTTTGCTCAAGAAAGGTGCTGTAAAAAGAATCGGTGGCTATAGTGGACACCACATTTATGTTCCAGCCTGAGTTATCGAAAATATATCTCCGGGTTTTACATTTTTCAATTCTTCCAGATTTGATGTTATCTTTCCTATCAATGTCATGGGTTTTGTGACTGGGACATCGTCTATAAAAAAACAGATCGAGCTATTTGCAGCCAAGAATCCGACATCGCCTTTTTTGAACTGGGTCCTGAGTTTTTCTCCACCTGTCTTGATTGCAGTATCAACATATGCAATGCTGTTTCCCATCATGTGGGCATTGCCCTCTACTGGAATGGATCTTGCAACTCCGCCAACTGTCTTTGGGGCAAGATGTCGCTTTAATTCCAAGTTTAGTATGGCTTTTCCCTTCAATGATAAGACAAGATCAAGCTTGGAAACCGAGCCTGCACTCATTTTTGAGGAGAAGGATTATGAATATATAACGTTTCTTTATCCCAAACCTCAATGTCGGATGAACCTGAGGAAGTAAGTGTAGATACCGAAGAGGTTCAACCCGTTGAGGAAGAAGAACCCAGTATAGGTCCTGTAGTAATTGAAACAACCGAAGCTCCAGCTGAAGAAGAGGAAGAGGTAAAGCCAGGAAAGAAAGGAAAGAAGGAGCTAAGTGCTGAAGAGATTGCAGAGCAGGAAAGACTGAGAAAGATAATTGACGCTCGTGAAATTATTGACATTGATCCAATACATGAACCAATAGAGTATGAAATGACCGGAAAGGGAAAGATAGTCATTGGCCCTCCAACACTGACACGATTTGAAAAAGCAAGAATACTTGGAGCAAGGGCATTGCAGCTATCACTTGGCGCACCGCCTTTCATACCAATACCAAAAGATGTTGCAACATCGCTTGATCTTGCTTATGCAGAGCTTGAAAAACGTGTGATTCCAATCACAATCAGGCGAGTTTTACCAAACGGAGACTTTCAGAACATTCCAATAGATCTTTTCGATTGATGGATGATTGGTCGATAAGACTTTAATAGAATGCAGAAATGGTGGTGGTAGAGTTTTGTTGAGTGGCGTAGATAAAGTCCAACTGGATGGTAATCCTGAAGGAAAACTAGTTACAATTTACCAGCAGGATATCGTACCATGTGCACTTGATCTGTTGGGTGACCTTGTACAACACAAGACAGTTACACTTTTGGCTAAAGGCCAGGCAATTCCTACAGCAGTTGCAGTTGCAAATATTGTAACTGAAAACATGATGAAGGGAAATTCAAGGATTGTAAATATTGTTGTAGACAGCGAAGAAGAATCTAACAGGCCACTTGTTTCACTTATCAGAATTACTGTAACAAAAACAAACTAGTACGAGCTTCCGGGACCTTTCAAAAGCATGTTTTCGCATTCCTTGCATACTGCTTCATCAATGTTTGATTCAAGCTTGTGGTGAATGTCGCATATTAGCAGGCTTGACTTGATATAATTGCACAGGCCAATGAACTTTGAGAGGCTTGCAGGTGTGTATGCCATCTTGGATGCCAAGTTGTTTGAAATGTCATTTATCATCTCAGAGACTTCTTTTACTGATAACAACTTGTTAATCAAAACTGGATCGCCCCTTGTTCCCCTGACATAATTGCTTATGGCAGCCTGGGTCACTCCAAGCAATTTTGAAACTTCTTCTTCTCGTATCTTGTGCTCCTCGATTAGCTTTTTGGCAAGTATTGCCCTTAACGCAGGTATGAGAGTCTTAGTTTCTATCTCTGACGGAAGAAGCATGTGTCAAAATGCCTCTGTAAAATATTTAAACCTAGTCATATTTTTCGTGATGACTTTTTTTAGAGGGTGTGAAACTATCCATTGATTGCAAGAAATCATATCGCAGATCAAGTCACTCTTGGAAAAATCTGTACAGAATAACATCTGTGGTTCAATTGCCCTGTCTGGGGGATTGGATTCATCAATTCTTGCATCTTGTGTGAAAAACAAAAAAATGACAGCCTTGGCACTTGTTGCAAAAGATTTTGCATCAACGGATCTGGTGCATGCACAGCTTGTGGCAAAATCATGTGGCCTGGAGCTTGATGTCTCCTCTGCTGGTGTGGACGATCTACTTGCTGCTGCAGAAGATACAATCAAGATACTAAAAGTGTTCAACCCAATTGAGATTCGAAACAATATTGTGATATACCTTACAATGAAGTCTGCAAAAGAGTCTGGATTTGATTCCATAATGACTGGAGACGGGGCAGACGAGCTCTTCGCAGGGTATAACTTTTTCAAGAGATTATCCGGATTGGAACTTGAAAAAGATCTGCAAAGGATATGGGATGTGATGCATTTCCCATCACGTACCATATCCCAATCAGTTGGAATCTTGCTGCACACGCCATTTTTGGACGATGCAGTGTCCGAGTATGTAAAAAAGATCCCACCAGATCTGAAGATCCATGAAGAGGGGGGCAAAAAATATGGCAAGTGGATACTCCGCAAGGCATTTGAAAACTCTCTTCCAGAGTCTATAATCTGGAGGGAAAAATCTGCAATGCAGGACGGCTCTGGCACAAGCGGCCTGACGTCTTTTCTTGATGGCATGATGCCAGACTCTTACTATGAGGGACAATCAAAACATTATTTTCAAAAAGAGCAGGTCAAGATATTGTCAAAAGAGTCTTTATACTATTATGAGATATATCGGAAATATTTTGACATGCCGTATAAGTTGGGAAAATCTGAGGCCAAGTGTCCAAACTGTAACTATGGGATAAACACAGGTTCTCACTTTTGCCGCATGTGCGGAAGTTATCCTATTTAGCTTTCTTCCACTTGTTGGGTTTTTTACTAAATATTCTCTTGCATCCATGGCAGCAAAAATAATACTTTTTGCCTTCATACTCGTGAACAAGTGCAAGACTCTCATCTAGTTCGATTCCGCATACTGGATCAACTGGCATATTGAAGATTCGTCTTGCGTTTGTATTTAAAACTTACAATTTGAGGTGGGGAATTGAATTAACTGATTAGTTCTCCCATATCATACAAGATTCAAAATTGGTACTGAAAACTAGAAGATTTCTACACCAATTTTTTAAAGCATACATGTCCAGTACGTGTACGAAATGAAAACTCTACAAATCTTGATTCTTGCAGTACTGGGAATAGTAGTAATTACATGCACATCTTTTTTCCTGATTTATCCCTTGGTATACAACAAACAGCAATCAATGATGACTAATTTTGGTCCATTTAACCAAGTAACTACCGTCATAATTCCTCAAGGCGCAGAAGATCAAAGTTCAGGCAAGAATTATGATCCGCAGTACATTCGAGTAATAATCGGAGTAAACAATACTGTCAGATGGATAAACGATGACTTTACAATGAATAGTGTGGTTGCAGATAACTCGAGTGATCCAGATTTCTATGATGTAACAAATAGATTTTCAGCAGTAATGGAGAATGCAAAAATGCCAAACTTTCTAAAACCCGGGGAATCATTTGAATATACATTTACAAAACCTGGATATTTTGGATATCACGGAGTACCACATCCTTGGCAGAGGGGATGGGTGTTGGTGTTGACATCAGATCAATCTGATAAACAGATTCCAGAGCATACAGATTTTGGTGCCAGTGGTCTTCATGACACTTATGCTGCTGGGCAGAAAATTGATTTTACTATTGAATTGTCAGGGTATGGAATAACATGTCCAGTTCCTGACATAATTATTCAAAGACTCGATGGAGACATCATATGGCATGCAAATCATCCTGCCATTACATCATGTGATCCTCAACGTGGAGGATTTAGAATACAGTACAAACTTTCAGATGGATTTGGAGTTCCAATCATAAACGAGACTGGTTCGTATATGGTGGTTGTATCTTATGACAACCAAACAATGAGACTGCCATTTGTTGTTGTACCGTCAACTATTAACATAAAAGATCTCTCTGAAAGTTTACCGCAGTACCCCTCATCTACTGTCTCATTCGAAATATGTGACATTCCGTATCCTCGATCAAATACGGGTGTTGCAGTATTGTACATGCCATCTAATTCAACAGGCAAAATTTGCGCAACATATCATAATCCGGATTCTCCTACACAATCTAGCACCAGAGTCTTTACAGCAAAAGATGTGCAACAACAAGCAAATGAAATCACTATCTCTGCACATCCTGATATTGTTCCGACGGGAAATAGTACAATAGTGTATACTATAAAAACTGAAAGTCAGGCAGGACTCTACGGCATATCATTTTTTTGTGGTAGCATTCCATTTGTAGTAGGTTATGATAATCAATCAAGAATAATTTTAGATGATTTTCCATGGCTCTACAAAAATGACATATGTCTTTCCCAGACCAACGTGTTTCAAATCACGGGTTTGAGTGGAATTCATGTAAAATATGTGACTGAGGTACACCGCGGTTAATCAAAATGATGGTATTGAATTGATTCACAAATTCTCTTTCACAGTGTTTTGTTTACGATACAATTTCATACAGTAACACTTACAATTAAAGAAGAGATGTGGATTTTTTAATTTGATCTCTTGTGGGCCTTGTATCACATGTGACTAAACCGTGGCCACATCTAGATTCCTTATGAAATCTTGCATTCTCTGCATGCTCTTTGCATTTAGTACCAATTCATTTAGGTAACTCTCTTTGCCCACGCATACGATATTTTTTAATCCTTCATGAGATTCATGATGTTGCTTTTTCTGAGGTTTTTCGTGCTCATATTTGATGTCACTCATCTTATTTTGTATTGTACACTTGATAGTATTATCTTCGTGTTTTTTATTTTAAAAATACAAGGTGTGGATTGTTTTATCTGATTCTTTCCAAAAGTAGCTTCTTGTCTTCGTAATACATTCGCAAGATAGAGTTTTTTTCAAGCGATTTTAGCAGATATAAAATTCCGCCTTTTCTGGTGACTCTGATCTTTTTTATCTTGTATACCTTTTTGGGTTCATCACTTGCTGTTATGCGTACTCTCTCCCCGCTTTTGAATACGGTCAATGTGTTTCAAATTGATGGTATCCGGTACGATTGATAAATATCGTCTATGGTTTTTACAAGTCCTATATAGAAATACTTGTATCATTATTATTTTAGGATCTGAATGAATAATTGCAAAAAATTCCTAAGATTTTACACGTGTATTACATGCAATACATTTCTAAAATAAAAGTGATTTAAAATATCACAACTAGGGATTTCTGGTAGGCTTCCAGGCTGAAAACCATGACTGGATTATGCTTGTATCCATGCTTGTAAATGCCTTCAAGTTGTCATGAAATGTTCTGATGTTCTGTCTTGTTGCATCTATTGCAGTTATCATGGCCTTGTTCTGAAGCGAGGTAGTTTTTACAAACTCGTCTGTTGCGTCGTTGATTGATTTTAGGTATGACTGTGGGAGATTTGATCCCATGCCGCTCTTTGTTATCATTTCTTGCTGGAATACCATTGTATTGTCTAGTGCATTCTTGCATGTCAAAACGAATTCCTGCTGTAGCTGAGAAACTGCTTCCATGCATTGTGTTACATTTTTCTCAACTTCTTCAAAGTAACGGTTTACGTTTTGTCTGTATGCTGCGTAGATTTCTTTTGTCTCGGGCTTGTTTGTCTTCTCGCTTAACATCTCAGTTTTACTCATGATTGTATATCATGACATGTTTTCATAAAGGCCTTGACAATAGACTGCTTATAACTACATAAGATATGTGATGGATAGTTTTGCATGTATCCTTGTATTGCAATATGATAATACCTTTTTTCTAATAGTTCATCTGTTTTCTATGATGTTCATCTCTAGCTAAATCAATTTCGATCAAACTCATTAAATCAAAAAGATCCCTAGTTGAAACCATGCCAACTTGTAAGGAATGCAATACGGTTTTCTACTCTAATGAGGGCCTCGAAGTCCACCTGATTTATGCTCATAAAAAGAGCAAGATGTTGAATTAACAAGGTATTTCTCATTGCACATCATTACGCATGACTTTAACCGATGGTTTTAGATGATTCAATGACATATTACAAACATGGACAGGATACGACTAAAATCAAATGATATACTATCAGTTGGCTATGATGAACCGCTGCAGATACTTGAAATACAATTTCATCATGGTGGAATCTACCAGTACTTTGGTGTACCAAAAAAGATCTACGACGGACTGGTAAAGTCTGTTCTATCCCATGGACAATACCACACTAGATACATCAAGAACAGATACCGACACGAGAAAATCTGATTTTTTTGTTGCTGTAATTTGCAAAAATGTGCGTGTAAAAACAAATGTGAGCTGGTTAGTTACTCCAGTCCTTCTCCGACATAAAATCAGGGATGTGCAAACTCACACCACTCTACTGTAGGTATGGTGCATTCCCAGATTAAAAGCCTGGTAATGGTACCTGTGTCTTGCAAGCGTATGCTTGCTTGTAACTGTAAATGCCATCTATTGCCGGTTTAATACCGATGAGGGCATACCATAACTTGAGGAATTGACACAAATGACAGAAAATGAAAATGCGCCAACATACGAATGGAAGGAAATTGGAACTGTTGGTGTAGATACTGGAGAGATAATAATTGCAGACCCTGCAAATGTCCTCTCACCAAGAGAATACGATGAGCTCCACAAAAAAGAGACTGGTGCAAAATTGCCGCTTCATATTGATTTTAAACACGGTATCGTATCCAAGACCGGATTTTCTGATGGTATCTATCATGTCTTTGCCAAGTTTGGAGATTTTGGTAAAGTTGCAAAGAGAATAATGGAGATTAGAATTATTTTTGACATGGTCGATGGTGATTCTGAAAAAGTATCTGACATTCCAAGAAAAGAATCATCTAGTATGCCTGAAAAGAAAGATGACCTGTCAAAAGGCGTCAAGCTATAAAAAATAACTTTCCAGTCTGACTGTATCTTATAATTTGTGACTATTGACTTGCCTTGTTCAAATCCAATATTTTTTTCATGGCATTGTCTCTTTTGTCAAAATTTGTGTTTTTCTCAAAGTATAGTTCGCTATCGCATTTGGTTTGCTCTGAAATTAATTCATGCAACAATGTGGTCAGTTCATGTGTGTCCATGATATCACATGATCTTCATTTCTATTAAACAGCTCTAGTTGGCATTTACCGTAACAAAAGAGGTTCATCACGAACTCTATTGCACTGGTATATTAGAGACGAGGCTCATATGCTAATCATGGAATCTGGAACTGAAAACCAAATTAATTCTAACATGGGAAAACAGCTAGTTGAAAAACTCTTGTTTCTATCTCGTATTGATCAATACATAGATGGTGCGCAGATAAAAGGAAACAAACAAGCTGAATTGAGTTTGCAAATACTCCGTGCTGTGGAACAAAAGAATACCAATTTGTTACAAGACTTTCTTATCACAGATGCAAGTGCAAGTTAAAATGCTCAAGAAATTTTTGAAAACCATGTGGAAATCAAAACATGAGGAATCTAAAGAAAAACGTCATGTGGAACAGAAAGAAATGAAAGAAGAAATCCCTGAGTTGGAGCAAGTCAAGCAAGATACACAAAAAGAGATTGAAGATCAAGAATAATTAGAATTTTTCTATAACATCAAATATTGAAAAGATCTTTTGCGTTTTGATACATCAATTCATTCCTGTATTCTTTCTTTAACTTTAATTTTGAAACAAAACTAAGGTATGAATCCATGTCTGAAATCGGCCAATCTGTGCCATATAGCAGATAGTGTGGCTCTCCGGCATAACTAATCAACTCTGCAACTTTTTTAACCATTATTTCTTCAAAAAAGTGATCAAATTTACCAACGGCCAGGCCTGATATGTCTGCATAAACATTATCATTCTTGTAAACAACTTCTTGGCAATCTTCAATCCATGGGTTTCCAAGATGGCACATGACAATCTTAAGTTCTGGATTGTCAACTGCAACCTCATCTAGGTGAAGAGGATGTGAAAATTTCAGCTTGCCTTTTTCAGAAAATGTATCCCCCGTATGCACCATCACTGGGACTCCAAATTCCACACAAGTGTCATAGACTTTTTGGTATCTCTTGTCGTATGGATAATAGTGCTCATAACCACAGTAAATCTTGAGCCCCTTGACTGAACCGTCTTTTATCCATTTTCTGTATTGTTTCAAGTCTGATTCTGTGTGATTGTCAATACTATACCCTGCAACTAGTCCAATGTTATCGTATTTCTTTGTCGCCTCAATCAATTGTTGTATTGATGGTCTTTGCTCATTTACTATGTATGATGAGAGCACCACGGAATAATCCACGTTATGGCTTGACATTTCTAAAAGTAATTTCTTAACCCTACCTTCAAGTGAGGAAATTTTTTCCAAGGATTCGTACTGGTTTAGATGAGTATGGCAATCAATTATCAATCAAATCACCCTGTGTATAACTTGGATTCTTCCATTCTATGAAAGTGGCATAGTCTACTGATCTACTGTCTTTAAGATAATTTTGTAAAACCTTGATAAACCTAAATCCATTTTTTAGTTGAAAGCCAAGCACTGGCTCGTCTATCTTACCTTCAATTACTTTATGAATATACTCATCAGGTGACATTTTATCTACAAATTCGCAATAGTTGAACAATCTTCCACCTGCAATTATTCTTCTTAGGTTTAATTTAATGCAAAGATTTTTTCTTGCATTATACAGTAACGTTGCAATTCCAATTCTGCGATAATCTGGGTGTGTTGACACATCAGCACCATAGAGACTATCACCTTTAGGGTTGTGGTTTCTAAATTCAGGGCCTCCGCAAACCTCTGTCCAAGTGTGCTCCTTGTACTCGGGTTCCAGTTTTACTATTAGGCTACTTACTGATCCTATAATCTGTCCATCATATTCTGCAACAAATTGACCTTGAGGAAATGTTTCCAGATGGCTTGCCAAGTGATGTGGTTTCCAAATCATTCCTTCTATTGCCATCTGTGGAAAAGAAACTTGTTGTAATTGTACAATCTTTGGGATATCTTCACATAAAGTATTTCGTATGTTTACCTGAGAATTATCGTCTGACAATTACATTGAATCAGACGCTAGATTATATTAACAAGCCAGCGGTTATGATGACAGTTTCTTGATCAAATCCGAAAATTCTGTCTCACTTAACACTGGGGTGCCCAAAACCTCCAGATTCTCTTTCACATGGGCCTGTGACTTTTGTCCAACTAGTGGTGCAATGATTCCTGGTGTAGACCTGACAAACTGCATTGCCCTGTGAGATGGTTTTGACATTTGGCCAAACTCGGGCAAAACATTTGGTGCAAGCAACTTGGCCTGCATTAGTGGAACACTTGCAAATACTCCAATGCCAAGTTGTATTGCAGATTCTAGTATCGTATACTGGTTTGAATCTCCCTGGGTTTTTGCAGTCAATGCTTGGTCAAGATACATGTTGTATGGCAACTGGATGAATCGAAATCCATTTTCTTGGCCACCTACATCTTTTGCCATTTTTACAATGTCAAAAACTGAAAGGTACTGTGGATTGTCTGGAGCAACACGGAAGCACTCCCAGGTGGCCATCCCGTAATATTTTATGGCACCGCTCTTTCTTTGACTTTCGTAAAACTCGAAAACAGATCGTAGTTTTTTGGAAAATTCTTCTTTTGAAATGTCTTGCAGTTGACCTTCTGCAGCATTGTGTAGATACATCAGGTCTATGCAGTCTAGTCCAAGATTTTTCATGCTACGCTCTAGCTGGTCCTGAAGATATGGTACTGTCATGCAGTGGTACCCTGATGAAATGTCTCCTGATTTTATCACACCTGGTTTTACAAGTGAGTTTTGTATGTTTACCCAAAAATCTTCATTAATGTCTCCGTCATTTGTGACGTACCCATTTTTTGTGCTAACAAAAATCTCTTCTCTTTTTGCATCCCCTGACTGGACAAGTTCTGCAATTGCTTGTCCTACCGACCTCTCTGCCTTTTGGGAACGATAGTTGATTGCAGTATCAATTACATTAATCCCAGACTTGATCGAAGTTTTTATGGCCTCTTTTACTAGTGTATCAGTAGCGTCATCTGGGTTGCCAAGATATGTCCCAATTCCAACAGATGAGAGCGTAAGGCCTGCAAAGTTTTTGTAGAAATTACTTGCCACATTTTGCTGTCTTTTTGCAAAGTTTGCAGTGCCTTCTCTAGTTGCAAAGCCTGGTACCATGTGATTTTGTTAAAACGTCGACGATTTAATTCTACTGTGGCACTTTGAGTAAAATGCCAACCAAAAATGCAACAACAAACAATGCGCCTGTTATTCTGCTGTATGTTACAAATCCCTGCATCACTGGGACAAGTTCCTGTACCTCGTTGTACTTTTTCTTCAGTGTTACCCCTGATCTTATTGCAAGCGGTATGGTTCCAAGTGTGATTATGGTAACCACTGGAAAAATTCCTACTAGTATAGATGATACAATTGTACCATAAATGATAAGTGGAAAAATCCAGACAACTGAAGCGGCTTTTTGTTTTCCAAGCAGTATGACAAGGGTTTTTCTGCCATGTTTCTTGTCTGCATCAAAATCAGGAAATGAATTTACAAACAAAACAGTTGACGACAGGACTCCTGAAACAATTCCGGCAATGACTGGCTCTAGTGTTATATGAGAACTCTGGACAAAACAAGTTCCAAGAACTATCATGGCTCCCTTTACTGCAACAAAGACCTCGCCTAGGCCAGAATCCACTATTCTTGTGGAATAAAAATAAATTGAAACAATCGCAAATCCCAGAATCACTGCAATGGTTATTCCTCTCTCAAAAATAAAAAATGCACCAACTGCAGAGCCGATTATTAGCATGAGCATCCCGGCACGGTACACCTGTTGTGGCTTGAGCAGTCCTTCTGGCAGAACGCCTGTCCCGCCGCTAAACTTTGTCCTGTTGGTGTCAGTGTCAATCTGCCTCTTGTAGTCCCAGTAATCATTTAGAAGGTCTACACTTGCATGCAGTGCTGCCACTCCCACAAATGTAAGGGCTGCAAACCCTACATCAATTGTCTTGTTCTGCCAGCCGTTTATTGCGAGCCCAAGACACACCGAGATAATTGATGCAAGAAGAAATCGTATCCTTACTGCGCGAAGCCATACCTTGATCATAAAACTTGTGCAAGATATGGATTATTTTGATATATGCTTGGGTGGCTAGTTATCTGAGTTTTTCCAAGTCAACGCTTTCTATTGGCTTTCTGCCGTTGAACCCCTCGTCTTTTCCATGCCAGAATTTTATTACAGTCTCTCCCTGCTTCCAGCACAGCCATATCTCTTCGTTGAACATCAGTGATGGAAAATCAAGCAGTCCTTGGTCGATGCTTTTTACAGACACACCTGTTGCCTCTAAATCTTCAATTGATTTGTAAAAATTAGTTATTGCAGAATTGAGCTCTTGCTTTTTTATGATGTAATCCTTGAAGTTTTCCATGTACTTTGGGTTTGTCTCAAAGTCTGACTGGATTCTTACCACTTCATTTTTTGAATCAACAACATTGTTGAATTTTTGTATTACTACTGGAAGCATCTTGTTTGCTTGCTCTAGTGTAAAATGGGAAAACATTATTTTTTTAAAATATTGTGGCTAGTTAAAAGTATTGGCAGGGTGCAATTATGGTACCGACGATATTGCCTCTGAAATAATTCTTGATGCAAGATGTGATGTCCTGTCTCTAATGTCATAGTTTGGACAAACCTCCATCATGTCAAACCCACAAATGCCTTTTTTTATAATGGACTTGAGCAAAAATGTCACATCAATATTTGTCAGGCCAAGCGGGACTGGAACAGAAACTCCTGGCGCAAATGCGGGATCAATTGCATCCATGTCAAGTGAAATGTACACGTTTTTTCCTATTGTACCTAGAACATCGTCAGTAATTTTTTTCATGCCATGTGAAATTACATCAAATGGCGTAATGACTCGCAGACCATATTTTTTGATGTTATCAATTTCCTCTTTTTCTGGAGTCCTGATTCCTATCTGTATGCTAGTCTTTGTGTCAATGTATGGCAAGACATCGTAAAATACCGAGCCATAGTACCCACGAATTGAGCTGACAAAATCTGGATGTGCATCAAAGTACACCAAGGACAGTGGACCGTATTTTTTTGCAACTGATTTTATTATCTGGGTTGTAATGGAATGATCACCACCAATTGATATTGGAATCTTGGATCTTGAGACTATCTTATCCATTGCATCACCTATCTGACTGCGTTCCACATTTCCATAATCGTACACCTTCTTTGAAATTCCGTCTAGTGGCAAGCCAAGGGACACGTCATCTCCCCGCTTGTATGTGTCCCTGATTGATGAGATCTCTCTTATCTTGTGCGGGGCCTCTGATGTTCCCTTTCGAAGTGCGTGGGATTGTGACTCGTCAGGAATTCCGATTATGACAATTTCTGCATCATCAAAACTGTCAGTGTTTGCCCAGCAAATCTTCATTATATCGTCATTGGAATTTTATAATTATTAAAAATTCGTGTGATATAGATCTTGATCCATCGTGGAATATCTAGTCACAAATTAAGCAATTAGCTGAATTTTAATTATTATGTGTGATAAAACACTATTATACTGATTTTCAAACCGTTTTCATATGATACAAGGCGCAGGAGAAACTATCATGAGACGACTGCTTTTCCCACACTGGATGGAAATAATGGCAGGAATTCTCATTGGAACAAGTCTCATTTTGATCTCTCACAAGTAAAATTTTAAAATAAAAATAATTTTATTTCTTGTATGAAATGTCGCCAGCTAGCACTCGCTGGACTTTTCCCCTGCTTGATAATAACAGTGCACCAGTCTTGTCAATCCCAACTGCTTTTCCCTTTATTGTTCCGCTGGTTGTTGTTATGGTGACACTTTTTCCAATTGTCAATGATCTTTTCATCCACTCTTTTCTGATGTTACCAGTGGAACCTGATATTACATTGTTGTAGTGTAGTTCAAGCTCTAGCAGAAATTGTTGCACCAGCTTGACAGGGTTTCCAGTCTTGCCTTGTTTTACAAGTGTGGCAATGCCATACTTTTTCTGACCTGTTTTGATTTGGCTTGTTATCTTGTCAGGCTTGATTTTAAAATTAATTCCGACGCCTATGACAAGATAATCTATTTTATTTGATTCAATTGATGCGTCAATTAGGATGCCTGCAACTTTATCTCCGTTGATAGTTACATCGTTTGGCCACTTGAGTCCAGTCTTTATTTTTAGCGTCTTTTCAATTGCAACTGACAAGGCAAGCGATGTGAGCATTGGAAAAAGTGACGTGTATGACGGCTCAAAGTTTGGCCTCAGCAATATGGACAGCCATATTCCGCCCTTTGGGGATACCCATTTTCGGTTCAACCTGCCCCTTCCCTGGGTCTGTCTCTCTGCAATTACTACAGAACCGTTCTCATGGGGTTTTTGGGATAATTCAAGTGCAAAATTCTGGGTCGAATCGATTACGTCAAAATAATAAATTTTTCCGCCAATTATACCAGTCTGCAACCCATCTGAAATCTCCCATGGGAACAGAAGATTGGTATTTGGATGTAGCTTATATCCTGCATTTTGTTTTGATTCTATCTTGTATCCAATGGACTTGAGTTTTTTGATATTTTTCCAGACTGCTGCTCTGCTCAGTCCAAGTGTCTTGCTTAGTTTTTCTCCAGACAAAAATTCTGGTTGGCCTGACTTTAGCAGCGTAACTATCTTGTCAAGAGTTGTTTGATCAAAAGATGTGTACATGCAAAAACATTATTCGCTCAATAATTTTTTGATATTCTCTTCTAGAAAATCATTTGTACCAAATGCAACATCTCGGAGCACTCCTTTTTTGTCAATTAGAATGGTTGATGGCGTGCCGCGCAATGCAAACTCGTCAAACGTACTAGCAGAATATTCCTTGCTCTTGAGGTACTGCTTGACTCGTTCAATTATGTCTGATTTCTGGCTTGGGCTGTATGACTCGTATCCTGGAACATTTGCCAAAATGATTTCGTCTATTTTAGCCTGGCTTGCTGGACCGTCCTCTTTTTTTAGAAAATCCATTGCAACTGGAAACGGAATTTTATATGGCAGCTTATCCCCGTCGACAAGTTGGCCGTACTGGCCTAGCGCCTTTAGTGTCTCGCCAATCACTTTGCCCTCTGTAAGTAAAAGCCTGAGATTCTCAGTTGTGTTTTTATCAAAATCCTCAAACGCAGTTGCAACACCCAAAACCGTGACGCCTTCTTTTCTATATTTTTGATAAATCTCAATTGCCTGCGGGATGCCGTACATGAAACAGCCAGGGCAGTTGACCTGGAAGACTTCGATTAAAACAACATTGTCTTTTTCCTTGTCGACATTAGTTGGTAATCCTTGAATCCACTCTGATACTTTGAGATTTGGAGTCTTTGTGCCTATTTGCACTGCCATGTCAGGATACGTCTTGTGAATTATTGATATCTGTTTCTCTGAGGCATTGGCAGTTTTTTTGGATTGATTTTGATTCATAAATCTTTTATATACCATCAGAGAATCGTTGATCGATGTCTAACAAAATAGCATTGCTCTTGTTTACAGTATCTGTTCTTATGACATCTTTGTTGGCAATTAACTTGCCACAAGTAAATGCTCTTACCCAAAGAGACTTTTCAGTGTATGATGATAGTCATACCACTGCAAGCTATGGTATCAGCAAAGTATGTGGTAACCACCTATGTGCACCAGGTGAACATGCACAGTGGATAAACACATTATGGCAGTCACAAAGAACGGGTTATGGTAAAGTTGGAAATGCACAAAATGGTGAAGATGTCATGCACAGCATGGCAGGCTCTACTGCATCATCAATGACTTCTCATGGAACTATGAAGATGTCAAGTAACATGACCATGACAATGCACATGTCAGGAAATGCTACTACACCAAATACCAAATAATTACAGTGGATCTAAAACCACTAGCCCATTTTTCTCATGAATAAATTCATCATAATTCTTTTATATGCCGCCAAGTCAAAACAACTCATGTCTAACAAAGTGGCATTACTCTTGTTTACAACATCTGTGCTTTTGACATCATTTGCAGCAGTGTTTGTTCCACAAGTAAATGCTTTGACCCCAAGTACTTGGAATGACAACATATCCACTGCAAGCTATGGCAACAGTGTGGTCTGCGGTGATCACAAGTGTGCACCAGGCGAACACACAAAGTGGGTAAATGCAATCTGGCAATCACAAAAGATAAGCTATGGTAAAGTTGGAAGTGCTCCACATGGCGAAGATGTCATGTCTGGATTGGCAACAAATGCAACAACTCAAGCAATACCAACAATGCCAACAGGCACCAAGTAAATAAAATAATATTCCAACTGACGGAAAAACCAAAAACCGTTTTTTAATTTCTATTTCTATCTAATGTATGATTTTTAAAAATTGACGTCAAAGCCGCCCATGTCTCCTGGGCCGCCGTCTCCAAATCCGCTTCCTCCGCTAAAGTCCTGGCCTGAGCTTGTATCATGGCCACCGCTCATATCTTGGCCTCCACTCATGTCGTGTCCGCCACTGTCTATGTACTGGTCTGGCATGAAACTAGTCATTGCCATGCCCATAAAGCCCATCATTGTAGAAAACATCATCATGTCCATTATTCCCATGAACATCATTGAAGGCAAGATGGACTTGTGCTCTTCCATGTGCTGCTGGAGTTTTTCCTTGTCTCCGCTCTTCCACATGGTTACCATCTGATTCCAGTTCTGTTGGAGCTCAAACTTTCTTTCTTCTAGTTCCTTGTTGCCTTTTTCTGTGAGGACAAGTTCTTTTTTGGAACCAAGCCAACCTTTCTTTTCCACTAGAACAACAAAGCCTTTTTCTTCAAGGCGCGCAAGTAAACTGTTTATCTCTTCTGCACTGATCTTTGTCTTTCTTGAGATCTTGTCAAACTTTCTTGCACCCTGGCTTATTGCAGCTAGTACCATTACATCGTTTGGCTCTTCGTTTTCCATGGTAAAATAATTGAAGCTGCCCTATAAATCGGTTATTCCGCAAGATATTAAGCCGTTGTACTGTTCTATACTATGTGCAGCACGACTCGTTTACAGACGATGACATACGAAAAATTTATTCTCTAAAAAATATTGCAGTTGTTGGCATGTCAAAAAATCCAGACAAGGCAGCACACTATGTTCCAAAGTATTTGATTGACAATGGGTACAATGTAATTCCAGTAAATCCTACCGCAACAGAAATTCTTGGAAGAAAATGTTATTCCACATTGCTTGACATTTCTGGTCCCGTAGATGTTGTTGATGTATTTAGGCCATCTGACCAGCTCATGCCAGTAATGGAACAAGCTGTAAAAATAAAACCACATGTTATCTGGCTCCAGGAGGGAATACATAATACGGAAGCAGAAGAGGTAGCAAACAAGGCAGGAATTCCAGTTGTAGTTTTTAACAGGTGCATGCTTGCAGAGCATAAGAGACTCTTCTAGGGCATGTTAGACGATTTTGAGGAATTTCACAAGTCCCTTTTAGAGCTTGTCGAGTTTTTTAAAAAGAAAAATGTCCTGGTAAAGATGCACACTGACCCTGGGTCCAATATAATTCGAATCTATGGCGAGCGCTCAGATGGGCTGACACTTGCAAAAACAGGGCTTGAAGAAATAGAGGAGCTTGCCCTGACAACTGCAGAGCACCACCCTTACTGGGGCCTCTTGTACAATGGCTCTGAAATACTAAAAATTGTTCTTGAAAAATGGAATGACAAACTCACAGAAGATGAAATAAAACAGATATCCTGGTATGCCGATGAAATAAAAAATTCGTCAAGCCATGCTACCTCTCATGGTCACGACGAATAATCTACGGCAGAGATAAATAGCAAGTATCATCAGATGAAGACCATGCCAATAAAGATTGGCCTTTTAGGTAAGACAAATACTGGCAAAACTACTTTTTTCAATGCGGCAACACTTGCAGGAGCGGAGGTCTCGACATATCCCTTTACAACAAAAAAACCAGAACGTGCACTAGGAAATGCAATCACGCCATGCGTCCACACTGAATTTAACATCCAGGACAATCCACAAAATTCCAAATGCACTGATGGCTGGAGATTTATCCCAATCGAACTAATTGATCTTCCGGGACTGATAAAAGATGCATGGGCTGGAAAAGGACTTGGTAACCAGTTCCTTTCTGTGGCCACCCAGTCTGATGCAATATTGCATGTAGTTGATGTTTCGGGAAGCATTGATGCTGCAGGACGAATTGCTGAAGTTGGAAGCGGCGACCCGATTGCAGATGTCTCAGATATTGAAGAAGAACTGATCATGTGGTATCTCAAACTCTTGGAGGGCAACCGGGATAAAATATCAAAACTTATCCAGTCTGAGACAGAGCCTGTTGTTGCAATAACTGATGTGTTTCGCGGAATAGGAGTAAAGGAAAGCCATGTAAAAGATACTCTAAAGGCAACAGGGCTTGAAGACAAGCACTTTGAAAACTTTGACATGCATGACAGCAAAAAGTTTGCTGCATATTTGCGAAAGATATCCAAGCCGACTCTAATAGTTGCAAATAAAATTGACGTGCCAGGCGCAGAAAAAAACTTTGACAGGCTGCGAGAAAAATACATTGATACTATCGTCATTCCAGCAAGCACTGACAGTGAGCTCTCGCTGAGAAAGGCAGAGAAAAAGGGACTCATAAAATACGTCCCAGGCTCTGAGCAGTTTGAAATACTGCACAAGGAGCAGCTAAACAAAAAGCAAATTGATGCACTTGACTTTATCACGCAAGGAATCTTGGGAGAATACATGAGAACAGGTGTCCAGTTTGCAATCAATGTTACAGTATTCAAGTTGCTCAAGATGAATTCAATTTATCCTGTGGCAAACTCTGAGAAACTCTCTGACAAAAAGGGCCGAGTACTTCCTGATTTGATTTTGCTAAAAGACGGCGCAACTGTAGAAGACCTGGCAAAAGAGATACACACTGACCTGACAAAGGGGCTGCTCTATGCAAAAGATGTCAGGTATGGAGTGAGGCTTCCTGTACACTATCAATTAAGGGACAGGGATGTTGTATCACTTGTAAGCGCCCAGACAAAAAAATCCTAGTTTTCTATACCTATTTTTTCCTGCTTCATCCAGAGTGTCTTGTTTTTGTGATCAATTAAAACAATATTCATGTCTGAGATTTGTTTTCGGATTGCATCTGCCTCTTGGAATTTCTTCTGGCTTCGTAATGTATTTCGTTGATTGATAAGATTTGAGATCTGGTTTTTTTCATTGTCTGTTACTTGAATTACATCCAGTCCAAGAATTGAACGCATTTCGTGGAATGCTGGCATGATGTAATCTGATATTTTCTTGGTGAGTTTTTCTGATGATGCTAGCTGGTTGATGTTTTTCACCATCTTGAAAAAGGCGGCAAGTGCAAGTGGTGTGTTAAAGTCTGAATCAAGTGCTGATTCAAACTCTGCCTTTGATTCCAGGACAAATTCCTTTACTTGGTCAAATCCTTCTGTTACCTGGGTGTCATCTGATAAAATCATCTCATAGTAACAGTTTTCCACCTGGCGCCATTTTGTGATGGTCTCTTTTAGTATCTCTTCGGAATAATCAATTGGCTTTGTATAGTGACCTGACAGGCAAAACAGCCTGATTATGTTTGGGCCCCATTTGTTAAGGACGTGATCAATTGATTTTGTATTTCCAAGTGACTTTGACATCTTTTCGCCATTTATTGTGACCATCCCTACATGCATCCAGATCTTGGCAAAGTTGATTCCAGAAAATGACTCTGACTGGGCTATCTCGTTTTCATGGTGAGGAAATATCAGGTCTCTTCCACCACCGTGTATCTCAAAGTTGCTTCCAAGATATTTCAGACTCATTGCAGAGCACTCGATGTGCCACCCGGGCCTTCCCTTGCCCCATGGGCTGTCCCATGTTGGGGTGTCATCAGAGAACTTCCATAACGCAAAGTCAAGCGGATCTTTTTTTGTCTCGTCGACTTCGACTCGTGCACCTGAGACTAGCTCGTCTGTTTTTTTCTTGGATAATTTTCCATATTCCTTGAATTTCAAGACTGCAAAGTATACTCCGTTTTTGGACACATATGCAAATCCCTTATCCGCCAGTCCCTTGATGATCTCAATCATGTCTGAGATGTGCTCTGTTGCCTTGGGGTACATGTCTGCCCTTTTTACATGCAGCCTGTCAAAGTCACTGAAATAATTTTTGATGTATTTTGAAGATATGGTATCCGCACCAGTGTTTTCATTTTTTGCGCGGTTGATTATTTTATCATCAACATCAGTAAAATTTTGTATGAGGTTTACCTTGGCTCCATTTGCTTCCAGGTATCTTCTGAGAACATCAAAAACAATTATGGTTCTTGCATGCCCAATGTGGCTCTCGTCATATACTGTAACGCCGCACAGGTATATCCTGACTGGATTTGTCGTATCCACATTTTTTTCTGCCACTGATAATGTATCAAAAATTCTCATGGTCATCCCGGTATGGTGCATGGTGTTGCCATGGTTCTTTTGTGTTCGCTTTTTTTGTACATTCTGAAAATCTTGTCAACATCTGAAATTGGTATCTCTGTTATCTTTGCAGTCTCGTCAATTGCAAGACCCTTTTCAACTGTACAATACAATATGGAATCAATCTCTTCGTAGTTCAGGCCAAGCTCAGTCTCTGCAGTGTGACCTTCCCACAGGTGGGGGCCGCTTGGCTTGGAGATTATATTCTGTGGCACTCCAAGACTTTTTGCAAGCTCTCGTATCTGGGTTTTATACAGTGATACAATTGGCAGCAAGTCAGCTGCCCCGTCTCCGAACTTTGTAAAGTATCCAATTAGAAACTCGCTCTTGTCAGAAGAGCCAAGTACTAGTGAATTTCGAGCATTTGCATAATAGTATAGTATGCTGGAGCGTATCCTTGCTCCCAAGTTTCCAAATGCCAATGGATTTGGCTCGATATACTTGGAGTATTCCTTGTGGATAAATCCAATGTCGATTAGCTTGTATTCAATTGAATGTTCATCAACTATTTTTATTGCATCCTCTGTCTCGCTGTTTGGAGTGATTTTTCCATTTGGCATTATGATAGCAAGTGATTTTTCCTTGGCAAATTTTGCACACAAGGCTGCAATTACTGCAGAATCAATCCCGCCGCTCAGGCCAAAGACAAGCCCTGCTGATCTTCTTTTTTCCAACTCGCTTTTTAAAAAATTACCAATATGGTTCTGGATTGAATCGTAATCTTTTCTTGTTATTTCTTCAATTATTTTACGATTCAACGTTTTTTAAAATGATCCTAAAGAAATTAAACTTATCAAACGTCTAGATAGATTCCGTCTTTTTTTACTTCGACATTGTATGTCTGCAGCTTTACACCTTTGATGTAATCCATCAGTTCACCTGTCTTGATGTTATAGTGCCAAAAGTGAAGTGGGCATTCCACAATATCGCCGTCAAGTTTGCCTGGAGCAAGTGATCCGTCTTGGTGGACACATACTGAATCAAGCGCATGAAAACCGTCCTGGTTGAAGACTGCAATTCTCTTGCCGTCTACTACAAACTCTCTGCCTTTTCCTGGGGCAACTGCATCCTTTTCTGCCACTTTTTTCCACGCCATATTTTGTAAAACTAAATCTATCCAATATTTAGATTGTCATTTTTGATACTGTTTTATACCCCATGAAATTGTGTTTTCATATGAGCCAGGTAAAAGATCCAAGCCTTTCAGAAAAGGGAAAAATGTCTTATGAATGGGCACGCGATCACATGCAGATTCTCACTAATACCATATCACGATTAAAAAAATCCCAGCCCCTCAAGGGCTTGCGCATTGGAATTTGTCTTCATATCACAAAAGAGACATCTGTCCTGATCATGGGCGCAAAGGAACTTGGGGCAGATGTAAGCGCATGTGCTGCAAACCCGCTTTCAACACAGGACGACATTGCAGCATTTTTGGCTGAAAACGGAATTCACATTTATGCATGGACCGGCCAGACCACCGAAGAGTATGACTGGTGCATTGACCAGATGCTAAGCCACAAGCCACAGATTTTGACTGATGACGGCTCTGACAGCCACAGCAAGATACACGGAAACAAAAAATTTGCTTCCATGAAAGTCTTGGGAGGAACTGAAGAGACCACAACAGGTGTCATACGACTAAAGGCACTTGCAAAAGAAAAGAAATTGAAGTATCCCGTAATTGCAGTAAATGACGCATATACAAAACACATGTTTGATAACAGATACGGAACAGGCCAGAGTACCATTGACGGTTATCTGCGTTCAATGAACTTGCTTTTTGCAGGCAAGCGAGTTGTTGTTGCAGGATATGGTTGGGTGGGAAGAGGAGTTGCATCAAGGTGCCGCGGAATGGGCGCCAAAGTTTGTGTTACTGAAGTTGATCCTGTAAGAGCGTTAGAGGCTCACATGGATGGCTTTGATGTTGCACCAATGGCAGAAGCTGCAAAAATAGGTGAAATATTTATCACTGCAACAGGCCAGACTGGAATAATTAGAAAAGAGCACATACTCTCAATGAGAAAGGGTGCAATCATGGGCAACGTCGGCCACTTTGATGTTGAAGTTGATGCAAAGTTCTTGCTAACTGAATCAAAATCTGTAAGACAGGTAAGACCAAATCTTGACGAGTGTATTCTAAAGAACGGCAAGAAAGTGTACCTCATCGGAAAAGGAAGAATTGCAAATCTTGTTGCAGCAGAGGGACACCCGCCAGAGGTCATGGCACAATCATTTTCAAATCAATTATTGTCCATGATATACATTGCAAAGAACCACAAAAAGATTGGAAAGAATGTAATTACAGTTCCACAAGAAATTGATATCCAGATTGCAATTGATGCACTACAAGCAATGGATGTACACATGGACAAGCCAACTGCAGCTCAGATAAAATACGGCCAGAGCTGGGCATAGCTTAAATCACACACAAACTTTACTCTGATAATGAAAAAGGCAATCATAACCAGTGCGCTGCCGTATGCAAACGGAGAGATACACCTTGGGCATGTTGCATCAACTTATCTTCCTGCTGATATTACAACAAGATTTCTAAAACAAAATGGAACTGAGGCCTATTACTTTTGTGCATCAGATGATTTTGGCACGCCGATTTTGATACAATCAGAAAAAGAGAACAAGACTCCTGAAGAGTACGTCAAGGTCTGGAACAAGCGTGACTATGAAGATTTTACAGCCTTTGGGATTAGGTTTGATTTTTTTTACCGCACAAGTTCGCCTGAAAACGTATCCTTTGTGCAAGAGGTCTTTAAAAAATTACAAACAAATGGCCATATCTACGAAAAGGAAATCATCCAGTTTTACTGTAACATTGATAAAAAATTCCTGCCTGACAGGTATGTACTTGGAAGGTGTCCGTACTGCAAGGCAGAAGATCAATACTCTGACTTGTGTGAAAAGTGCGGCAGGGTGCCTGAAGAGATTGAAGATCCAAAATGCTCCATATGCAAAAACCCACCTACAAAAGAAAAGACAAGGCACTATTTTTTCAAGCTGACAAACTTTGTCAACGAACTAAACCAGTGGCTTGAATCTGATTCTCATCTGCAAAAAGATGTCAAAAAATATGTCCAAAACTGGATAAAAGAAGGCCTGGTAGACTGGGATATCACACGAGACATGAACTGGGGTGTACCAATCCCGCTTGACTCTGCAAAGGGGCAGGTCTTTTACGGATGGTTTGACAACCACCTGGCGTATATTTCAACTGCGCTAAAGTTTTTAGATGACAAGGGAATAGATGGAAAAAGTTTCTGGAACTCGGCAGACATTTATCATTTCATTGGAAAAGATATCGTATACCACCACTATCTGTTCTTGCCTGCAATGAGAATTGGAATTGGAAACGAGTTCAAGCTTCCTGATTATATCCCGACTCGGGGGCATCTCATGCTCCAGTCAAAAAAAATATCAAAGAGCCGCAATTGGTACATTGGCCTCAAGGACTTTCTTGGGATTTATCCTGCAGATTATTTGAGATTCTATCTTGCACTGATAACTCCATACAGCCAGGACGATCTTAATTTTGACTGGGAAGAGTTTGCATCAAGGATAAACTCTGAGCTTATTGGAAATATTGGAAATTTTGTTAACCGCGCACTAGGGTTTACGCAAAAAAGCATGGAAGGGGTTGTGCCAAATACTGGCGAGTTTGATGCAAGCGACACTGAAGCACAAGATAAGATTAAGAATTTTTCAGGTGAGCTTACACTTTTGATGCAAGACAACAGCCTTGACAAGGCTCTGAAAAAAATCATCGAGTTTTCTGCACACTTTAACCAGTACTTTCAGAAAAAAGAACCGTGGAAGGGCGGGCCTGGGTCTGCAAACTGTGTGTATGTTTCCGTAAATGCCGTGCGCAGTCTTGCAATATCGCTCTACTCGTTTTTGCCTGAATCCTCGCAGAAAATATGGGAGCAGATTGGGCTGAGTGGTTCGGTATCGTCTCAACCATGGGGTTCCATGTCTGAACTTTTGGTACCGCAGGGTCACAAGATTGGTCCGGCGTCTCCTTTGTTTAAAAAAATAGAGGCTGCTGATATTGTACTGCACAAGGCAAGACTTGGCAAGTAATGAATCTGCAGTGGATATCAAAAGATGGCAAGCTCTTGCTTGGCGCAAGAATTGTTAGAACTTTTTCATATGGATTTCTTAGCGTAATTATTGCAATCTATCTGAAACTAATTGGATTTGGAGATATTGCAATAGGCCTTGTCCTTACTGCAACGCTGGTGAATAGTGTATTTTTTAATTTATTTTCTAGTGCATATGCTGACAAAATAGGAAGAAGAAACACTCTAGTCATTTATGCCGTACTGATGGTTGCGTCTTCAATAATATTTTTTGTGACAGATAATTATGTCGCACTTGTCATTGCGGCCCTGATTGGAACAATAAACGTGACAGGATCAGAGGTTGGTGCATTCTTGTCCCTAGAACAGGCACTCTTGCCAAATACAATATCTGATGCCAAAAAAAGAAACTCGATATTTGCAATCTATAATGCAGTTGGAACATTTGCCATGTCAGCTGGAGTGCTGGTGTCTGGGCTGCCGGCTATACTGCAAAATCATGGGTTTGACAAAATTGCAGCAATAAAATTTTTGTTTTTAATTTATGCGGCATGTGCAGTTGCAGTTCTTGTAATCTATCTTGTGCTATCAAAAAATATCGAAGTCAAAGATAAAGTGCCAAAATCCGGGCTGACAATGAAAAACATCTCCCCCAAGTCTAGGGGAATAATTGCAAAAATGTCCACGCTTTTTGCAGTGGATTCGTTTGGGGGAGGGTTTGTGATACAAAGCATTGTCTCATTTTGGTTCTACACAAAATTTGGCGCAGACCTGTCTTCATTATCTTACATATTTGCAATTGCAGGCGTGCTCACTGCTGTATCCTACTTGGCCTCTACAAAGATTGCCTCAAAAATCGGACTTGTAAATACGATGGTCTTTACACACATTCCGTCAAATATTTTGCTCATACTTCTTGCATTTGCGCCTTCGCTTTTTATTGCAATGCTGTTATTTTTTGCACGAATGAGCCTGTCGCAGATGGATGTGCCAACTAGGCAGTCATACCTGATGGGTGTGGTGGGGGAAAATGAAAGAATTCCTGCCGCAGTCTTTACAAATACTTCAAGAAACATATCACAAGCAATCAGCCCATCACTTTCAGGGGTGATAATATCTGCACTCTCGCTTTCAGCACCTTTTGTAGTCGGAGGGGTCTTGAAGATTGTCTATGATGTTGGAATATTTTTTAGTTTCAGAAAGATAAAGCCACCTGAAGAGTTGTAGCCTGCATCACTTTTCAAGAAATGCTAAAACTCCGGTATAGTCTGTATCACCAAAACCGTTTTTGATTGCCTTTTTGTAAATTTTATTTGCAAGCCTTGACATGGGCATGTTTGCACCAAACTTTTTTGCGGTATAGTCTATTTCATCAAGATCCTTTTGCATCATTTTAAGAAAGAAACTTGGCTCAAAGTTTCCGCTTACCATCTTGGGTCCCTTGTTGACACTCATTCCTGTCTTAAAGTACGTAGAATTTAGGACCTCAAGAAATGTCATTGGGTCAAGACCTGATTTTTTTGCAAGTATGATTCCCTCTGATAATGAAAGGGCAAGAATTGCTATCTGTGAATTCATTGCAAGCTTCATTGCATGTCCAGAACCGTTTTTGCCAAGATGAAATGTCTTCTCTGATATTGCATCCAAGACTGGTTTACACTTGAGATACGTCTCTTTTTTGCCGCCTACCATTAGTACCATCTGTCCCTTTTCTGCCAAACTTGGACCTCCCATCACTGGAGTGTCTATCATTGAAATTTTCTTGGCCTCGAGTTTTTTTGCAATCTTTTTTGATGATATTGGGCTGATCGTGCTCATGTCTGCAACTATTAATCCATCATGTCTTCCGTAAATTATGCCGTTTTTACCAAATGCCATTTTTTCTATTACTGGAGCATCTTTTACTATTGTAAATATCATGTCACACTTTTCTGCAAGTGCCTTGGGTGAATCTTCTACTTGGATACCTAGTTTTTTTAAAGATTCAGCTTTCTTCCTTGTCCTGTTGCATGCATGAACTTTATACCCTGATGAGACAAGGCGCTTTGCAATTGCACTTCCAAGAAGGCCGGTGCCTATTATCCCAACAATCAACACTTGATGGTTCGTGCTATGGTATTTTTTTCTATTGGATGCTATACAACAAGTGACTTGAACCTAGAGTCATTGCCAAGCCCATCAAAATCCTTGTCCATTGAAGCCTTTTTTGCATATTGTCCATCAACTAGTATTGCTTTTTCAAGCAACTCCAAAGACTGGTCAAACTCTTTTTGCAAAGACTTGGTGCAAGCCTTGTGGTATAGTGCACTTGCATTCTCTGGGGAATTGGATAAAATTTTATCATAACACGTGGTTGCCTGGGTGTATCTTCCAAGATAGTGTAATGCAAGGCCCTTGTTGAGAAGACATGTAACATGCTCTGGGTTGTCTTTTAAAATGATATCATAGCATGTTATTGCCTGGTCATACTTTCCAAGTTTTCCTAGAACATTGCCCTTGTTTGCAAGTGCGTTGACATGACCTGGTTCAACTTCAAGCACTTTATCAAAATAAAACATGGCATCACGCGGATTGCCCCTCTTTGCATGAGACAGTCCAATATTGTACAAGTACTCTATGTTTGCATCCTCGTCATCTGATGAAAAATTGATAAATCCACTCAACTGGTAATTTCTTGAAAAATCTTTTAGATAAACTCTATTTTTAGGCCTCTCCAAAACGCAAGTGATATCTTTGTGATAAAAAATGATAATGTGTGGAAAAAATCAGGGCTTGTCCCATATGTCCTGGGTGCGGTTCAAAAAAGTTTGACAGGCTGCCATCTGAGGGTACAGTTGTAAAGTGTACCATATGTGGAAAAGAGATTACACTATAGGGCTGTTTTTTGGAACAGTTGTAAGTTTTTATTTCCTTGATTTCCAGTGTCACTCATGGCTAAAAGTTGGAAAGACGCAGATGTTAATTTAGATTTAATCAAAAATCAGACAATAGCAGTGCTTGGCTATGGCATACAGGGCCATGCCCAGTCAAACAATCTCAAGGATTCAGGTCTTAACGTTATAGTTGGTCTGCAGGAATCAGGCGCAAGCTGGAAAAAGGCACAAAAAGACGGTCACCAGGTAATGACAATTGCAGAGGCCTGCCAAAAAGCAGACATTATTCATGTGCTAATCCCAGACATGGTCCAGTCCAAGGTCTACAAGGAATCAATTGGACCGCACTTGAAGGCAGGCAAGGCACTTTCATTTTCACATGCAGCTGCAATCCACTGGGGATGGATACAGGCTCCAAAGGATGTGGATGTAATCATGATTGCACCAAAAGGTCCGGGCTCTAAGGTCAGAGAAACATACCAGCAAGGATTTGGAACTCCATCAATTGTTGCAGTATACCAAGATTACACCAAAAAAGCCTGGGAGAGAACACTTGGAATTGCAAAGGGACTAGGAAGCACACGAGCTGGTGTGATTGAAACTACATTCAAAGAAGAAGTTGAGACTGATTGGTTTGGAGAGCAAGTAGACCTTTGTGGAGGTTCTGCATCAATGGTGATGTCAGCATTTGAGACTTTGGTTGAGGCAGGCTACCAGCCAGAGATTGCATACTTTGAGGTCTTGCACGAACTAAAACTAATTGTTGACATGATCCAGCGATATGGAATTGCTGGAATGTATCGTAGAGTAAGTGAGACTGCAAGATATGGTGGTCTGACAAGAGGACCAATGGTTATGGATAAAGACGTAAAAGAAAAGATGAAAAAAGCGTTGAAGATGATCCAGGATGGAACATTTAACCAAGAATGGATTTCAGATTATCAAAAGAACGGCAAGAATTCATTTGATAGATTCATGCAAGAAATAGATGCACATCAGATAGAAAAAGTGGGAAGAAGTATGCGAAAGATGATGTGGCCTGACTCTACCGAGTAGAATTATTTTTTTGCCTTTGAAAGATTTGCCTGGATAAAATCAATTATTGCTGAAAGTGGAGTCCCCGGTCCAAAGTTTCCAAGCACTCCTGATTTTTCAAGATCTGGCTTGTCGTCCTCTGGTATGACTCCTCCGCCTATTACAAGTACATCATTTATCCCCTTGGCCTTGATTGCATTTGCAACTCTGGGAAATAGTGTAAGGTGTGCGCCATTTAGAAGACTGAGTGCTACTACATCAATGTCCTCGTCTTCTACTATCTGGGCTATTCTTTCAGGTGTTGCAAACAACCCTGAATAAATGACCTCCATTCCAGCATCTCTAAATGCCCTACACAAGACAAGGGCACCCCTGTCATGGCCGTCAAGGCCTAGTTTTGAAACCAGGATCCTTATCCTTTTTGCTTGGGCCTTCTGAGACATGTATTTTCAAGTAAATTTTCTGTTTTAAAAGCTTTATTTGAGAAGGTAAATCGTTTTTTAATTATTTATCCAGTGTAAAACTTGCCCTATTGTAAGTGGGAAAACAAAACTTGAACAAAACTAGTCTAAAACAGCCCTTGATTGTGAGAATTCCAGACTTATATGTACATCAAACTCCCCAGTAAGCATGTTCAAAGAACTGATTGCAAAACTCAAATCTTGTGCTTGCAACAAGTCATCATCTAATGACGTAAATGCATTCAAGGAATCTGCAAAAACTGCTGAAGATTCAAAATCCTAAGATCTTAATTGTTACCACATCAGATGCCTTATTGGTAAAATTAATCCTCTTTTTTCAAATTCGTTAAATCAAAATCGTTCTAACTGGTTCTGGAAATTTCAAGTAACATTGTTCTCGAAAGTCTTTTTATTCATGAATGTCATATTATACAGTGGATCATACTCTACGTGGATCCTGGGGTGGTATGGTATCTGTTTTTACTACATGTAAATGTCATGAGCAAAAATGGGGTGCACTCACCTGACAAAATACTATTGCCCAAAATGCGATAAAAAACTTTCAAAACCTGAGGTAGAAAAAATTGCTTGTCTGAACTGTGGTAAACTAACACACATTGACACCCAGTCTACTAAATCTATGAAGCCTGAAAATTCAAAGAAACGAAAACAAAAATATATTTTGATATCAGCAATTGTTGCAGGCTCTCTAATTGTTGGGGTAATAGTCTTGTACAATTACACCAATACGCAATTTTATACGTATTCTATGGAATGTAAAAAATTTGTAGACAATCAGACAACATCAATTTTGGATGCAAACTTGACTTTGACACAATCAGAAATTGAAGGAAGCACTACCCAGGACTGTATTGCCTATGGGAATGACACTTATTGTTACCAGGTAGGCATGAATAAAGCGCCAAAATCAACAGACCCAAATTGGTCTTGTGATGTTTTATCTGTAACACAGGTTTCAAACTATACCGCAGGTACCATAGCTGCTGATACTGTTCCACCATAGGGTAATTTTTCTATATTATATCACCTTTGAAAATCACTTGATCGTATGGTCCAACAAGAAGATTTATTGTGGATTCTTTGTGTGACCTCTCTATGGATATTGTATCAGAGATTAAAAAGGGGAACAGGAGGGCTATTGCGCGTGCCATCTCTATTGTAGAAAATAATGAAAAAGATGCCAAATTGATAATAAAAAAGATCTTTAAAAATTCTGGCAAGGCCATGAAGATTGGTATTACAGGACCTGCTGGTGCTGGAAAAAGTACGCTAATCAACAGGACAAGCCTTGAGCTACACAAACTAGGTTACAAGACTGCAGTTCTTGCAATTGACCCTACTAGTCACATTACAGGCGGCGCGATACTTGGCGATAGGGTAAGGATGACCGAGTCTACTGACTCTGGTACGTATATTCGAAGCATGGCATCAAGGGGTGCAACAGGTGCCATATCAACATCGCTTAGAAATAGCATCAGGATTTTAGAGTATGCTGGATTTAATCCAATAATTATTGAAAGTGTTGGTGCAGGCCAGACCGAAGTTGACATTGAAAGAGTTGTGGACTTGACAGTTGTTGTCTTTAATCCAAATACTGGTGATAGCATCCAGACAATAAAAGCAGGCCTGACTGAGATTGGAGATGTATATCTGATAAACAAGAGTGACCTGCCTGGCGCAAACCAACTTTTTGACTCTGTGCGCGACTTTATTGGCATGTCAGAAAAGAATCCTGTTGTCATGATGGTCTCTGCAAAATCAAACAAGGGAGTAACTGATTTTGCAAAAAAACTCGAAGATCTTATGAAATCACGACAAAAGAACAAGGCAAAAGAAGAGGCATCAAGATTGGACTCTGAACTGCGAGATATTGTTTTAAATAATGTTAAAAACAAAGTCACAACAATGCTTGATTCCAGCAAGTCATATTCGGCATATCTTAAAAAAGTCCAGTCAAGAAAAATCGATCCATTCGAAGCTGCAGATAAGATATCAAAGGGGCTAGTATGATATGGTAAAATCTGTAAAGACTGATTCTAATATTGCGGTAAAACGTTTCTATGATTCCAAAGTAAAGCCAAAAAGCAAGACCGAGGAGCCTGGAAAATATCCATACACCAGGGGAATACATCCTGGAATGTATCGAGACAGACTCTGGACAATGAGGCAGTACACTGGTTTTGGCACAGCCGAGCAGACAAATAAAAGATTCAAGTATCTTCTTGAGCGGGGTCAGACTGGACTTTCAATGGCGTTTGACTTGCCGACCCAAATTGGATATGATGCTGATGATTCCCATGCAGAAGGTGAAGTGGGCAAAGTCGGTGTCTCCATTACTTCATTAAAAGACATGATGAATTGCTTTGACGGAATTCCACTTGACAAAGTAAGCACATCGATGACAATCAACTCTACTGCATCTACACTTCTTGCATTATACATTGCAACGGGGGCAAAACAAGGAGTAGATAGCAAGCAACTACGTGGTACAACCCAAAATGATATCCTAAAAGAATACATTGCAAGAAACACGTACATCTATCCACCGCGTCCCTCCATGAGACTAATTGGTGACATGATTGAATATTGTTCTAAAAAAGTTCCTCAATGGTATCCAATATCAATATCTGGGTACCACATGAGAGAAGCTGGATGTAATGCAGTCCAAGAAGTAGCGTTCACACTTGCAAATGCAATAGAATACATCGAGACATGCGTTGACAGGGGATTGAAAATTGATAGCTTTGCACCACGATTGTCATTCTTTTTCTGCTGCACCAGCGAATTTTTAGAAGAGATTGCAAAATTCCGTGCTGCCAGAAGAATTTACGCCAAGATACTAAAAGACAGATTCCATGCAAAAGACAAAAGATCAATCCAGCTAAAATTCCATGTACAGACAAGTGGTGAATCCCTTACTGCACAACAGCCTGACAATAACATTGTGCGTGTTGCGGTACAATCAATGGCTGCAGTTCTTGGAGGATGCCAATCACTTCATACTAATTCAAAAGATGAGGCACTTGCATTACCCACAGAGGCCGCAGTAAAGATTGCCCTGAGAACACAACAAATTGTGGGACACGAAAGTGGAATCACAAAGACTGTTGACCCGCTTGCAGGCTCGTACTATATGGAAAATCTAACTGATACCATAGAAGCCGAGGCAAACAAGTATCTCAAGAAAATAGATAGGATGGGAGGCTCGCTTGTTGGAATAGAGCGAGGATTCTTCCAATCTGAAATCAGACAAAATGCCTATCGACTAAAGAAGGAAATTGATGGAGGAGAAAGGGTCATAGTTGGTGTCAATAAATTCACTGATGCTTCAAAAGAAAAACCAGACATTATGAAAATAGATGACAGCATCCAGACACAGCAAATGGCACAACTAAAAGAGCTTCGAAGTACACGTGATAATACAAAAACAGAACATGCACTAGAAAAAATGAAGAGTGCTGCAGAAAAGAATGAAAACCTCATGCCGTTTATCCTTGATGCTGTGAACAATTATGCAACACTTGGAGAGATAAGCAATACATTCCGTGAGGTCTTTGGAATTTACCAGCCAAAGGAGACATTCTAAGATGCGACTGGACCATGTTGCAATTGCAGTAAATAATCTAGATGATGCAGTAAAACAATACAAGGAAGCTTTGGGTGTTGCCGAAGTAGAATTTGAAACTGTGGAATCAGAAGGGGTCAGAGTTGCAATACTTCATCTAAATAATTCGCGAATCGAACTAATGGAGGCCACAAAAGAGACAAGCCCAATCAAAAAGTTCTTGTCAACAAAGGGGGAGGGACTACATCATATCGCACTTGAAACAGAAGGCATTGAAAAAGAAGTTGACAGGATGAAAGTGTGTGGGATAAAGTTTCTTGGAGAGATAAGGCCTGGCTCACGTGGAACCAAAATAATATTCATGCATCCAAAATCGTTGCATGGTGTACTTGCAGAGCTTTGCTCTCATCCAAAATCCTAGTCTACAAGCTTTAGTGTATCTGATGCAGTAATTATTCCAACAATTTTACTCTGTTTTGACACCAGGACACATTTTGAGTATCGTATCAGAGATACAAGTGTCTTGACTGGAGTGTTATAGTCTACAATCGGGGGTCTTGCATCCATTATCTCTGATATCTTTATTCTCTTTCGCTCAGTCTCATCGCTGTCCAAAATATGCTTTACAATACCGTCCTCTGTTATGACACCGACTACTTCGGCGCCGTCAAATATTGGCATCTGGCTGATTGACAACTCTTGCATTTTTTTTATCGCATCCTGCAGTGAATCATGTGCCTTGAGCTTGGCAATATCTTTGCTGCAAATATCTCCCGCCTTTGTAGATGATTGGCTTTCAAGAGACCATAATACCTCAAAAATTTTTCTTGCAGTAGCATAGCTTGGCTGACACCTTCCGGATTCAATTTGGTTTATCATTGAGGTGCTCACTCCTGTGAGTGATGCAAGTTTCTGCTGGGTGAGCCCTATCTTCAGCCTGGCCTGTTTTATTGACTCTAGTCTTGGAAGCATTATGCGAAATAAAGGCCTGATTGAATATTTCAAGCCTTGCTCATGGCATTTGGTAATGTATCCAAGAAAAATTAGGTAAGGGCTACTTCAAGCCCGCTTTTCGCGCAAATTTTGCTATCACAAAGATAACCATGGCGATGATAGAAAAGTCAATTACAACTCCGATAAAATCTCCTATTCCAAAACTCATTCCGTTTCCTACTGGTATTGTAACAACTGCTTTTCTCCAGTCTCCTCCAGCTATGAATGCACTAGGAATTGGCATGATTATATCTTGTACTAGGGCTGTTACCACTCTGCCAATTACGGTTCCCATTATGAAACCGATGGCAAGTCCCAAGACTCCGGCTTTTCCAATAAACTCTTTGAATTCTGCAATGAGTCCTTTTGGTTCTGGTACCGGGGGTGTGACCTTTGGTGTAACTGCTTCTCTGATCTTCTTTAGCTCTTCAAGTATGTCATTTTCTACGGTCATGTCATTTCAACATGTTCGTGGGATATATCATCTATGCAAAACAAAAAAATCTATACGTTTGTTATTTTCTGACAAAAGCCAATGCAAATTCTTCGATTGCTTTTTCCCAGTTCTTTGCTTTTACTATGCCGCTTGCAACAAGTATTCCTTTTGCACCAAGTTCTAGTGCACGTGATACGTCTTCACCTGAAACAATTCCTGCACCGCACAATAATTGGGTAGAGTTGTTTGCTTTTTTTACAGCCTTGACTGACTCTGTTATTATTTCTGGTTTCTCTTTTGACACTGCCTTTCCACTACCAATTAGCTCCGGTGGCTCTATTGCAATATAATCAGGGTTGAGTTGTGCATACATCCATGCTTCACTAACATCTTGGACGCAGACAACTGATATCATCTCCAACTCTCTGAGTCTTCTTACTAAATCCTCGATTTCATTTGATGGGATTCTGTGCTCGCTGTGGTTTATGAGAGCACCTGCAACTCTAGATTTTTTTACAATCTCTGGGATGACATAGCCTGTAGTACTACCTACTTTGGAATTGTCAAGATGTTGGGCATATACATCTGAGGAAGACCTTGCCACTTCTGCCAGTAAATGTTGGGGAGGACACACTATGATTTTCACTTTGTGTTTTTTTGCAATCTTTGCTGCGCTCTTTGCCAACCTTGCAGACTTTGTACCTGCGATTTCATCATAGTTCTTAAAATTGATGATAAACAAACTGCTTTCAGAAAAATCTTGTACTTGCCTATATATCAAGAGATCTTAGAAAATTCTTATACTGATTCTAGATAAAATAATTTAATGGCACTTTCGGAAAACTCACTTGCTTTGCTCAATAAAGTCGCATCAATTGACTATACTGGAACGTTTGATAGCCAACAGGACGAACTAATCAAGGATACGTTTAAAAAAATTCTCTCAAGTGGAAATGTCTACAAAATTGACGAAATAGAAAAATGGCTAGAAACCGCCAACCCAAATTCTACTGTTGCAGAAAGGATCCTAAATGTAGCGCATTATCAAAAAGCAAAACATGATGCTCAAAATCCGTTGAAAATGGCTCATGATGATAGTTGCGGTTGCGGCGGAGATTGTTAATTACTTTTTAATTCCAAGTGTTCTGTTCTTTAGTCTAAGGTAGACATTGTGGCATTTACGGCATCTTGATGCACTGATTGGGTTTTTTGCACCACATGAAAAACAGACTTTAAAGTGAAGCCTAGCCTTCTGTGCTATTGATTTTTTCAGTGGATCTGTGATTGGCATTTTCTATTTCTCCAATTTCCTGCTATTTGATTCTACCTTTTCCAAGCTTTCCTGCAAGAAGCATGGGCACTTCGGCTGGTCTTTTGGCAACTGGCACGTTTGCCTTGGCATACATGGATACTTTTGATTCTGCAGAGCCATAATTTCCGTAAACTATTGCGCCTGCATGACCCATCCTCTTTTCTTTTGGAGCGGCCCTTCCTGCAATGTATGCCACAACTGGCTTGTCAAATTTAGTGTCAATGATATGCTGTGCAAGCATCTCTTCGGCGTCTCCTCCTATTTCACCTACAACTACGATACCGTCAATGTTTGCACCGTTTCTTATTGTATCAAATGCTTGGATTAATGGTGCACCGTTGATTGGGTCTCCGCCAATTCCAAAGCATATGCTCTGACCAAAGTTTGCAACTGATAGGTTATGTGATACTTCGTACATCAAAGTTCCACTTCTTGAAATTACTGCAATTCTTCCCTCCTTGAATGGTGATGCTGGCATGATTCCAATCTTGATTACTCCTGGAATTATGATTCCTGGAGTGTTTGGACCTACCACAATTGCATCTTTTTTCTTTGCCAAATCAACTATTGTCAATGCGTCTTTTACTGGAACATGTTCTGGGATTGCAATTAGTAATTTTATTCCAGATTCTAATGCTTCAACTGCTGCAGAAAGAAAGAACTTTGCTGGAACAAATATTATTGAAATCTTGGCACCTGTTACACTCACTGCCTCGCTCATTGTCTCGTATATTGGAACCCCTTCATGCTTTTGTCCGCCTTTTCCAGGTGTTACACCTGCTACGACATTTGTCCCATATGCTAACATTTGCTGTGTATGAAATGAACCAAACTTGCCAGTAATTCCTTGAACTATGACAGGTTTCTTTTTGTAGTCCTTGTCTCCTTCTTTACCAATTAATAATTCGAAAAGATCAACCATTTTTATTCATCTCAATTACTGCTGCATTTATTGCTTCTTCAATGGTATCAAACATCTTTGTTCTTGAACCCTTGAGCATTTCTTTTGACTTGTCAGCTTCTGCACCTGACATTCTTGCAAATACTGGAAGATCAATTATTTTATCATCATATGCTTTGAGAAATGCTGTTGCAACTGTTGTGGTCTTGACAATTCCACCATAAAGATTTACAAGTA
>JANWLA010000024.1 GCA_025451075.1 Nitrosotalea sp.
GACAAAGTAACATTATAAAGGAATACAGATGAAGGTTCCAAAGAAGCCCGGTAGTGTAGCGGTCAAGCATAGGGGCCTTTGGAGCCCTTGACCCCAGTTCGAATCTGGGCCGGGCTATAATTTACACATAATGCATGTTGGATGCAACAGGTGGAACAACATGAGGAATCAGAGTTATCCCAACCAGAACCGGCACCACAATCAACAGTACAGGAATGATAGCAAGTATTATTCCAAGGTACAAACAGTTCCACGCCTTTCTTGGATCATCTTCTTTGATAACAAAAAATGCAATCACTCCTCCAACTACATTAAATATTATAGGTAACAAAAACCAGAAACTGCTGCGCCTTTTTACTTGCATGATATCATACCACCAAAGTACAATTTAAAGGAGATTCAAATATTTTACCTATTGGCAGAACTAAATCATGAATATACCAAAAGCATATTCAATGATACTAAAACTAGTAATACAAGTTAGTACATTACTAGTACATGCAGTCGTCTAATACAAAGAAGCAAAAAGAGATGCCAGAATTACTCCCAGAGATAGAAGAAAAGATCAGGATGATCGAATCTGGAAAAGTTACAGGTAAGAAATACACACCAGACCAATACACAAAACATATTGAGAAAGTTTTAGAAGAATAACTGTGTGGTTCATTCAGCCTTTTGATAATACAATAGAAAGAAAAATTAAGAAATTCAAAAATGACAAGCCATTAATTAAGAACTACAAGACATTTATTGAAGAGCTAAAAGTTGTCGATGATCCAAGAACTCTAGGAGATCTCAAACATGGGAAATTTCGACACTGATACGGCATGCATCTTACTAAATCTCATAGTTTAATCTATTATGTAGATTTCCAACAAAACACTGTCTTTTTAATAGACTTGGATGACCACAAGAATTTGTATGGTAGAGATAACAAGGCATAGAGAATCTTTTACAGTTCCAGTTTTGATAATAGCTTTGTTGCAACCAAAAACAACACAACAGCACCAACTCCCAAGATTACCATCTCAGTTGCAACCAATCCATTAAAGTATCCAAATATACCAGCACGCACTATATCCACAAGATACGTCAACGGGTTGAAATAAAATGCAGTAGACAAAATTGGTGGAGCCCCCTGTGCAGGATAAAATGCAGTGCTTACAAATGCAAAGAACAAAAATACAGTATTTATCACAACGTTAAACCCCTCGCTTGACTTTAATCGAGTTGAAATAATCGATGCAATCGAACCAAACAAAATCGATCCACTAATTGATGCAAATACAACCAATGGTATAGTTAGCGCATTAAACTCTACTTGCTTGAAAAACAGTGGATATCCTACTGCAGTTATCATTGCAGCGCTCACAAGACCGATTATTCCAATGGTATAAACATTTGATAAAATATACTGCGCACGAGTAAACGGTCCAACCAAGATCTGCTCAAACATTCCATGCCTTCTGTCGTTCCAGATTATTATTCCAGATATCAGGGTGCTGTTCATTATATTGAACCCAATCATCCCTGTTGCAATAAAGGCAGGATAATCAAGTGTCTTGTTTCCAAACGGCACCTGATGTATTAACGCAGTATATGCAAAGCCTGCAACAAAGATGTAGATCAGCGGAAAGATAATCTGCCATATGACAAATCCCATGTTAAGCGATATGGTAAGATTTCTGTTCACCAGTCGGATTATTTCATGCATTAGAGTTTTTCACCACTGAAAGAAATATCTCTTCCAAGCTAGTAGGTACAACACTTAGGTCTTCTACTGGGATATGGTTTGAGGCAAGTATTTTCAATATATCCTGCAAGACCTGTTCTGACTGGCTTGAGCGGACTGTAATTACAACACCAGAATCATATTCAATGGTACAGTCAGGTATACAAGATAACAAAGATGAGATCTCTTTTTGCTCTGATATGTGAATCTTGATGGTTTTTTCCCTTCCAAACTTGTTTTTAAGTTCGCCAGGTGTATCTACTGCAATTATCTTTCCCCTGTTTATTATTGCGATATCATCACAGAGGTATTCTGCTTCTTCTAAAATATGAGTAGTAAAAAATATTGTAAGGCCATCCTTTACTTTTCCTTTGACATAATCAAGCAGGCCTCTTCTTGCAGATGGGTCAAGGCCAACTGTCGGCTCGTCTAAAAACAACAGTTCCATGTCATGCATAAATTCTCTGGCAACCTGCACTCTTCTTCTCTGTCCAATGGACAGGTCATCATTTTTCTTTTTTCTGATATCTGCAAGATCAAATGCAAAAAGAAGTTCCTCCACCCTGTCTTTTCGTATCTTTTTTTCAACATTCCACATCATGCCATATTTTTCAAGTGATTTTTCAACACTTAATGTTGGCTCGTAGCTTGGCTGTTGTAGCACAACTCCGATCTTTTTTCGTATCTCAAGAGGCGACTTGATGCCGTCAATTCCTAAAATGTTCATCTCTCCCCCATTTGGAGGAATCAATGTGGTTAACATCTTCATGGTAGTAGTCTTGCCTGCGCCATTTGGTCCCAAAAATCCAAAGATCTTTCCTTGCTCCACCTTGAGATCAATGCCATCAACTGCTACAAAGTCACCATAAGATTTTGAAAGTGATTTTACCTCGATGCAATACAACAGTAGCGATCTTTTTTCCCCACTAATTTATCTACTGAAACTTCATGATATCATGGATCAAAAAATAGATCGGATCGCCAAAACAATTTTTATATCATACACTTGCCATCAGGTTTCCATTGTCAGAATTTGATTCATTGATGAGTAAATTATTAGAGCAAAAACCCGATCTCACAAAAGAACAGATCGACGAGATGATACAAAGCAAGAAGGAAAAGATCGGTGCAGGCTACCTGACTGACCAAGGTGCATTATTTCTGATAGCATCCGATCTTGGAGTGTCTTTAAGTGAGCCCCTAAAGGTGGAGATGGGTCTTAAGGACCTCTATGTAGGTGCAAAGGAGATAACATTGGCAACCAGAGTGATGAACGTTTATCCAGTAAAACAGTTTTCACGCAAGGACGGCTCCCAGTTTCTGTTGCGTACAATGACCGTATATGACGGCGATTCTAGGGCACAGGTAAAATTATGGGACGAAAAGGCAAACCTGCCAGGCATTGAGAATATCAAGCCAGGCGACTTGGTCAAGATAATCAAGGCCTATGTAAAATCAGACATGAAGGGAAACCCGATAATCAATGTGGGTTCTGGCTCCAACATAGAACCAAATGGTACCACTAGTACAATACCATCTCTTGATGCAATAACAGATGATGTAAGCAATGTAAAAGAGAACCAACAGAATCTAGTGGTTACCGGGATTTTAGATGGAAACCTTAGAACATCAGAGTTTACAAATTTCAAGGGAGAGCCAGGCAAGTCTTTGCAGCTCAGACTCAAGGGAAAAGACGGAAACATAATGCGAGTTGTCTTGTGGAATAAAGATGAAAGTACAATACCAAAGGTTGTAACATCAGGTGCAAAGACCAGATTAATTGGAGTAAAGACAAAGGTAGGTCAGATGGGACTTGAGATCCATGGTGATGAAGGAACCGTATTAGAAATAGAAGGAGCAACAGAGATCCAGCCAATCATTATTAGAATTTTATCCATGACAAAAAGTGATTCTGGAAACACACTGATTCTTGGAACTACACAAGACAAGAAACTTGTATCCATTACAGATACAGCACTTGTCACAAAGGATCTTTCCATGGGAGATGTAATCGAATGCATGCCATCAAAGGTTTATGGAAAATCAATCATGCTAGAGGGCGATTCTTTTGTAAGAAAGATAGATGATCAAAATATTCCAACTTTACCAGAGATTAGAACAAAGATAAAGGAAATAAAACCAGCCGAGATGCCTTATTGCATAGAAGCAATAATTCTAAAATCTCCAGAAAAACGCGAGATCCAGACAAAGACTGGCGAGACAATATTGCTATCCGAGACATTTATCGAGGATGACACCGGACAGATCTGGCTCAAGGGCTGGAGATCACAGGCAAGACTGTTGGAACAGTTCACTCAGGGGGAAATAATTACCGTAACAGCAGTAAATGCCAAGGCAGGCCTAGAAGGAAGAACCGAATTGTTCCTTACTGCTTATTCTGTAATCACACGCAAAAACTAGTTCATCCTGGCAAAAATTTTTACATAGAATTTCAGATAAGAAACCAAAAATACAATTTGGAAAATTTTTGACATATACAGAATCTTATCAACTATGCTTATATCCTACCAGAGTCATACTATAGTATGAAAAAAATTAGCATATCCCTTACTCCAGAATTACACTCTGCAATAATACGAGCTGCAATGGATAATGACGTAAAAGTTTCTAGAATAATTAGCGATTATCTAAAAGAGCATCCGATGATAAAAAAATACGTGGAGGAAATACGTGCAGAACCGGATGTGGGAGTTTTTGCAGTAAATCCTAAACGGATACATTCAAAATCTAAGAATGAGATAACTGCTTCTTCATAGGCACAAGCAATCCCCAGTCAGAGTCTTTGTAAGGTTCATCATATTTTTCATATTTCAAGAATTTTAAATAATAATCGGCTACTTGTGCCATAGACTCCAAACGTATTTCCTTTTTCCCATAATAACGAGCGATGACTGTTTCAACAGCTTTGATCAAATCGCCACCAGAACCTTTACCTAATACAAATTCTTTGTTGCGTACAACCATTTCAATCATTATGTGATCATCATGTATAGTCAAATACAAAACTGCAGATATGTTTTCATCGATCTCTCTTACAATAACATGAGAATGTTCTTCAAGACTCCATTCATAATAATCTGTCAAAGTGAATTTATCCATTTCAGGAACAAAACTTTTGATGTGTTTACGTATGTCATTTTTTTCAATAAACCTAATTCCAGTAGGAAATTTCATCTTACTCATAGTCAAGGATCGTTAGTATGTTTCATGTAATTTTAAGACATTTGAATGTGAATTTTCAACAATGTGTCAGGATCTTTTCAATCTTGGTAAAATAAGAATAATCAACAGAAAATAAAACTCTAGTCCCAAAATCCTCGGGTTGTAACATACTGCCTTTCTGCTTCGTAAATTTGCTTGTAGAGTTCTTCCTCGCCCACCATGTTTCTCAGTATCCTTGCAGCAGTATCAGCACCCACTCCATATCCTGATATAACAACAAGTGCAGTCTTGCCAAAGTTTGCAAGAAGTGATGACACCTTCCAGGCTCTAGTAAACTTGTGGTTCTCTTCAGTGGTAATCTTTTTGCCCGCAATCTTTTTTTGCACTATTTTTGGCAGGTCATAGTCAGAGTAAAATGTTGCAGAGATCTGCCGTGATTTGCAGTATGGGCATGATGGAATTTCATTTATCTGGCCAGTCTCTACTACTTTTTCCCACTTGCCACACCGTACACATACCAACCTGTGTCGAGTCTTTAGCAATCTAGATTTTACCAAGTCCAATATTCCCTTGTCCATATTTGCAGGAGATGCATAGTATTTTGTGGTATGATCTAGTATCGGTTCTGCAAGTTTTGAGAAACCATCAACTTCAACCCATGTTATTTTTATCTGATTTGACTTTATCTTTTGCAGCAATTCTGATGTATTTTGCAAGTCATACTTGTCATGGAAGAGTTCCCGCAGCGCCTCTTTTGCAAGCGCAGTCTTGGAATATCGTTCATACAAGAATCTTGCAGACTTTCTGTCATATACTGCCTCCCTTCCTACTATTCCAAACTTTTTTGCAACACACCATGTTCTCCAGTTTACATTGTGTGTTCCCGCAAGCGAGGCCTGCACTATATCCTGTAAATCATAGTCATCTGCAATGACATCACGTATGGACTGCTCCAGTATCCTCCCATTTGATGACAACATTATCCTGTATGCATCAGACCTTGAATCAACAAGGTATCCACTCTTTGCAGATATCATTGAAGACAATAGCATTGCAAGGGTAGAGTTGATTCTTGTCCCAAAGCAGGAATGCACAACTATAGTATTTCTGACTCTTTGTGATTCCACTACAATGTTTTTCTCATCAGGGATTACTCCAAGTTTGAGATTTTCAATTACCTTATTTGTAAAAGATGTGACAATCGTTTTTGTTCTAACCATGCCTACCTTTTTTGCTGTGGTATAGTCAACTGGAATGTTCTCGCCTTCCCAGTATGGAACGTTTATTCCAGCAGACTGGATTGGCTCTACATTTACCTTAAGGGACCTGTCATCTACATTGAGGATTCTCCACTGCATCCCCCGCAGCACAAAGATACTTCCCTGCTCCCCATTGTCCCCTACAAACCTCTGGTCCAGGCTGCCGATTATTTTTTTGGATGCAGTATCAAAGACCTTGAATTTTAAAATGTCTGGAATTGTGGATAGATTCTCAAAGTGATACCTAAACGAGCGCCCCCTTTTTGTAAAGGCCATCTCTTCCTTGTCCAAAAATATGATGTTTCCATTATGCAAAACTTCTAGCACAGCGATTAGATCTTCTACTGTCACGTTTCGAAACGAATAGGCTTGTTTTATCATATCCAATGCCAAGTCAACTGGTACATTGCCAAACTGCATTGTCATCCCAACAAGATGGTGTGCAAGAACATC
>JANWLA010000025.1 GCA_025451075.1 Nitrosotalea sp.
CAAATCTAAACTATGCAAGACTTGCAAAGCATATCGTATGGCTTGAGAAAAAAGGTTTTGTCAAATCAACAGTTAATGATTCCAAAATTAATGTTGGCCTGAGTGAGAAAGGCAGAATATTTGCATCGATGCTTTTAGAATAACAACTGCTTGAACAGTTTGGTCATTTATCAAATTCAGTATTGTCATGGTTGAGTTCTTCATACGTCATTCTTCCAGTTTTTTCTAATAAAATTCCTCCAAGTGATGCAGCCATCATGCCATATACAGAAGCAAGTGTGATATCTTTACTTTTATAATGCTCAAGGTGCCTTTGTAATCTAAGGCATTCATGATAAATTGCCATTTCAAGTTTATTGTTTTCATCCAATGATTCTGATATGTTTTCAAAATTTCTCATTTTATCTAGTCGCCTTTACAGGTTGATCTTGATACTTATACGCTGTTACGCTCTTCATGCCTGTGGTGTGTTTTCAACACTCACTTTTCCGTGTGCGATGGAACCATGAAAATAACTCTAGAGTAGTGGATAGGACATGCTTCTATGTGATGCATTTTTTGGTTCTGGCATACGTGAATTTTTATTGAAAAGTGCAATTTTTCCATGTATTTATGGTATAACAATTCGCGGTGTACTAACCATGGATTCTTTTCCTAGGGAGTCTATTTCTTTATTGAGCCATGTCCAAAAATTATTTTCAAACCTTCCTGCCCTGTAAGCTTCTGCCATTGCAACAGTAGCAGTGACTGCAATTGGTATGCTGACAAGAGCAGCTGTTCCTGTAACACCTGCATATCCTGAAACAACAGTACCGGCAGTTAGAGTCGCGCTTGCTTTGCTTAAAATCCCGCTAAAAATAGTTGGAATCACAATGTCTCTGCCCCATGCTCCAGTTCTCAGTGTTAGTTCATAGTCTTTGTCTGTTCCAGTTATTAAAATCTCGACATCTCTTATACTGCCGGTAACAAGTGCAAGTTTTCCACCCTTGTGTGCTTTGATACTGTGATAACCATCAAACGTGTCTTCGTGTATTATTTTTAATCCCATCTCTTGTAAATGATTTTTGGCAGCCTTGATCAGTTTCTTGGCATCTATTTTGTTTAATGTCACTCGCTCTTCTCTCATTGTTGGTTTAGTGTTGTTAAATCTATTAAGTCACGCTTACACTTGCGTTAGTTTACATGCAAACTTGTCAACATCATGGACTAATCTGTATGGGAACAAGACACTAAAGTGCGCATTGCATAAATAATTTGACTTGAAATCATATGTATTGTCTATTGATTTAATTTCCAAAAACCCAAAGTCCGTGGTAGAAAAATATGCAAGTTGAGAAATACATGACTGGAACAAATATTTGTGAAAAATGCGGAACAGAAATCAGCAGTATTGAAAACAAAACAGGGTGCTCAGTTTGTGAAAACGCGTACTTTGACAAAATAAAGGAGAGTTATGTACAAAATCTAAATACATTCAATATGATATCTAGAGATTTATTCAAAGTTTATTTTGATATGTCTGGCGAGTCGGTAAAATCATACTATGCAATAATGGGTCAGTACTTGGAGATGGAAAAAAGTTTACGCATCTATAATCCATATGGGTATTATCTTCTCACATCATATCAATTCCAGAGAAACAAATTTCTTGGAAATGTGATGCAGAACTTTAGCACGGCGTATTCTAATTTTACAGATATTTGGAAAACCAACTTTTCCACCATGTCAAATAACCTTGTCTCCACACTTGAAAATATGAACAGATTTGATAACATCGGTAGTGAAATTATGCATGCTGGGGAAAGATTAGGTCCTTCACAAAACGATAAAAATTTTATCAAAACAATAGGTGATGTCAATAAAACATACAATGCATACAAAAAGGAAGAAAGAGAAATCAGGGTAAATAATTCTGAAAATGTTACAAGATTGCCCAAAAAGGAATGAATCTAGGTGTTTAAAAAAATATGACGTGTATAAATTAAATGATAAAACTAGGACCACAAACAAGCTACAAGAACATTCCGGGACTACACATTAGAAATATCCTAGTTCCACTTGATGGATCAAAAAATTCCAAAAAAAGCCTATTAGCTGCAATCCATCTTGCAGCAGAACATGAAGCATCTCTTGTTGTCATATATGTAATGCATTCCTCTGAGAAAAAATACAGGAAAGACGATTTTGAAGATGTGCCTCCTTCTTTTATTATTGAGGCAAAAAAACTTGCAATGGAGAACAAAATATCCTTTGAAAGCAGGATACTGACAGGAGATCCTGGCCATTCAATAGTGGAATATGCTCATACTCACCATGTTGATTTGATAGTAATCGGCGCAAGAGGGTTGAGCACCTTTAAAAAAATCTTTTTGGGAAGTGTCTCGCATTATGTGATGCAAAAAGCAGACATGCCAATTGTTCTTATCAAATAATATTCTGACCAAATCACTGCGCTATTTAATCACTGGAACATCATTTTATTCTGTCATCATAAATTCTGCTCCAAATGAGTTTATTGCAAGTGTCAAAACTAGTAACCTCGTCTAGCCAGCCAGTCTGATATGATCTTGTTTGCAAGCTCATTTGGTTGTATGTCCTGACTGCGTGATTGCACGCCCAATCCCTGTGATTTTCTCTTTGACAACCTTAATGAGATATTTTGTTGTAATGCCAGTGACCGTGCCTTTTGCATTATCTTCATGTGAGATAAATTTGGGTTATGTGCTAAAACCTTAAGATATCGTTTTTTTGTTTGTGGTTCAAGCTCTGATATTTGTAATGCGATTTTAACTGCTTTTGAAACATCCGGAATGATTTGATATAACTTTGTTGCATTATCTCTTGAGATTGTTTTTGGTACCAGTTTTTTTAGATTACTTGGCACTCCTGCAAAACCATGATACTTTTTGAATGTGGATATTGAAAGCCCTAGTGACTGGGCCGCCTTTGATTTACCCATCTGTTCTGCCAAAAACGCACATGCGTCAGCCATGTCCTTTACATTCATGTTTTTGCGATGTATGTTTTCAATAACCGAAGCTGCCTTTGCATCAGGTGTGTCGTACTCTGTTTTTCGGGTCAAGACCAAAACCGGGATCTTTTTTGCACCCAGTCTTTTCAGGGCAGCCAATCTGCGTTGCCCTGACATCAAAAGATACACGTTTCCATCTTTTTGTACCATTGGAGGATTTTGTAATCCCTCGTTTTTGATTGACTTTGCTAACTCTGAAATCCCGTCTCGGTCAAGCTTTCTTGCCTGGGCCTCTTTCCAGACCTGAATCTGTCGTACAGGGATCTCCTTTAAGCGATATGACACCTTTGACATGTATCTTGTTTTTCTACCAGTCCGTTTGGGGATTTGCTTGACTTTTTGTTTATTATTTGTCAACTAGTCATAGTATTGTCTGAGTTTTGTAAAAGGCAGTTTGGTTGAATCAGATTCTCTTGTGTGTTATGAATAATTATGTAATAATGAACTATTATCACCTAAAAAATCTGCTAGAGTTAGAATTTACATACGATATGAAATCTTTGGCGACTAGGACTTCTTTGGATGGATTATTTAAAAAAGGATGAAGGAATGGTGTTTCAATTTTTTTCAGAAAGAATCTTTCCAAGTTTGGCTTCCAACTCTTGACCTGCTTCAATTTTTGCCATCTTGGATTGCCACATCTTTGCAAACGACTCTACTACAGCATCTGCCATTTTGTCAAGCATTGGACCTGATTTTGCATCAATTCTTTTTCTAATGCGTTCCACTTGGGCTTGATACAATGCATCCATGTATGCACGCTTGTACATTCTTGTCATAGAATGATGACCGCTATCACAACCCTCGTGTCCATGAGATGACATTTGACCGCAGCCACAGTCTTTGTGAGACGACATTGAGTCGCAGCCACACTTTGCACTGTCTTCCATTCTGCATGATTCGTGTTTATTTTCCATATTGGTTTCACTGCAGTCATTGTTAAAATTAAGAGATGCTCACATTTGTGTCGTGTTTAGATACGGATTTGTCAGCATTATGGACTAGTCTGAGATTAAAGTCAAAGAGGTGAAGATGATGGAAAAAATGGAGATTTACTTGATTTTGGATGCCATTTGTAAAGCATTTCTAATGCCATGCATTCATTAGTTATCTGTCATGTGCTTAGATCAAGTCTTGCAAACCGTTTTCATAAAGAAACTAACTGAAAGTTGTATTAAACAACAATTTTGTACCAGTCGTCGTATAACATTGAACAATGACTGAAAAATGTCAGTGTGTAGAATGCAATTGCACCTCTCAGCTTTTTACAGCAGATAAAGATGGAAAATACATCTGCTCAATTTGTAGGCTGGGAAAGCACCAGCACAAAGTCTAACATGAGAAAATAACTCGTAAAAGTAGCGGATATTTAATCCGTCACGTTTGAGTTTTCAGTCATCGTACAATTTTTGAAACTGATTTAAAAAAAGTGCTTACACATATGTCTATTTTATTTACATTTTTGTACATTAGGATTATAAGAAATCGGAAGGCATTCTAGCAGATCATGGGTCTTTTAGCATGCAAAAAATGTAGAAATGTATTCACTGATACTGTTGATACTGTACGGGCAAGTCCTGCCAAATGTCCTGTCTGTGGTGAAACAAATAGTGAGCGGATCTAATTTCCATGTTTTGAGGTATAGCACAGAGAATTAGTCGACAAATGTAGGTTTGACTACAGAGAATTTGTATCAATGATTTTACGTCTCAGATTAATTCTTTTGATGGCCAAAACTTGTGAGGTTCTATCCTCAATCTCCCCCGCCAGTATCGCATCCACATAATCCAAACTCATCAATTTTGTTATCACAAACTCCACACTCTTCATTAAACTGTACATCCCATGGCTCTTTTGAATAAAGACGGAGGTGCTCGTTGATCTCTTTTGGAACAACATTTTTGGCGGACAATTCCTACTCTTCCCAGTTATCCAGTAATTTCAGACAATTGTTGCATATGGGATATCCATTGTCATCATGATATTCTGTTTTGCATCTTTTGCAGATTTTTGGTTTTAGTGTAATTGTTTGCAAATTATACCGCATTCAAGTGTTTTAAAAAATGAAGATTTACTTTTCATCTAGGAATGCCCTTAGCATCCATGCCATTTTCTCATGTTTTTCCATGAGGTCTGTTAGAAAGTTGTTTGTGCCCATATCGTGGTGTTCTGATGCACATGTTTCCAGGTCCTTTCTCAAATTTCGAATTACTGCTTCATGATCCTCTAACAAGTTAGACACCATTTGTAGTGCTTCGGGATACTGTTTTGGCCGTTCTTTGAGGCTTGTCTTGACCAAAAACTCTGTCATTGTGGCAATTGATTTTCCGCCCATTGCTCTACTTCGCTCTGCAACCTGATCCAAGATATCATCGAGTTGTCCATATTGTTCATCAAAAAACTTGTGAAGTTCACTAAAATTTGGACCTGTGACATTCCAATGGTAATTTCTGGTCTTTGTAGATAAGACAAACTCGTCTGCAAGTACTTTGTTTAGAATCTCAACAACTGCTACTTGGTTTTTTTCCAAAAGTCCAATAGTTGACATTCCAGTCCTCATTGTCTTTGTTTGTAATGTCATTGAATTTAGTATGCATTCATTTCAATTAAACGGTGCTTACATAATTGTCATTTTCACTTACTAGTTTGTAGTTTTTTTACTAGAACAGATTTAGATAAAAATTACAAGTTGTAGTTTGTGATCCCAACACATAAGTGCAAAGAATGACTAAAGGGAGACAAGCAAAAATGAATTCGCCACAAATTATTTATGCACATTTAAAAGAAGTCCGAGATTTTCAGATAAATAAAATACTAGCCAAAGCAACTCTCATTGATTCTTCTCATGTCGTCTCCAAAGTAATTGGAGTTTTAATAAATTCAAATTCTTATGATGCGTTTTGTATGGACGGTAAAGATGTACTGACAATAGGTGTTCGAGATCTTTTATCTGCAAAAGATGTTGAAAACATGAAAGTCAAACCGTTATTGCGAAAGATCCAGTCTTTGTCTAAAAATGACACAGTGGAAAAAGCAGCGGCAATTTTATCTCATTATAGAATGCGTTCAGTTCCAATAGTTGAAGACAATCAGATAATTGGAGTTGTTAACATAAAAGACATTGTTGAGCTTTTGCACAAACAGAATCTGAAATGGATGTCAGTTAATGACATACTCACGCCAGATCCGATTACAGTGAAAAGCAATGACTCTATTGCAACTGCAAGAAAAATCATGATTACAAAAAAAATAGACCACCTACCAGTAATCAAAGGCGGAAAAGTTTCGCATGTCCTGACTTCGATGCATCTATTGCAGGTGGTAAAGCCTGGGGAAAAAATAGGAATGGGGTTGCGAGGAGTACAATTGATGAAAAAATATGAGTCAGAAATTGGAAACATTGGCAGTTCACGTATTCCTAATCTTGATACTCATGCACCGCTTAGTACCGTGATAGAATCAATGTTAAAAAATGATGCATCATGTTGCCTGCTTACTTTGTGGGACAATGTCCATGGAATAGTAACCTACAAGGATATCGTCAACATATTGGAATCAAAAATACAAAGTGAGACCCCTTTGTATATTGTCGGCCTTCCTGAAGATTATTCCAGCGCAGAAATTGTCAAGACAAAGTTTGATAAAATAATACGTAATCTCAGCAAGGTGTATCCAGAAGTAGAATCGGCAAAGGCATCAATTAAGACAATACACAATCCTGCAAGCAATAGGCCACACTACGAAGTAGGTGTCAGAATCATAACTCCATACAAGACCTACAATTATGCTGAGATGGGATGGGATCTCTCAAAGATCTTCGATACTCTGGGAGGCAAAGTAATTAGAAACTTGGCTCAGCACGGCAAGAAACGTTGGAAAACCTCGATTAGAAAAATGGACATGAAGGATATTTTCTAGTCTATCCTAAACTTTAATCAGAAAAATATCAATCTAGGAAAGTCGTTTATTTACGAGATTTTTCTTTTTCCAATGCCGCAAGAATTTTCTTTAAAATAATTATTTCTTGTTCTAGATGTCCATTTTTATCCTTCAATCCGTCATTTTCATCAGCTAATTTATTTTTGATTTTAGTTAATTCTTTAATTTCATAATTTATGCCAGCAATTTCTTTTGAGAATTTTTTAATATCTTTTTTTAAGAAGGAACTACTTTTAGTATGTGTGGTATTTTGTTTATCAAGTGCAACATTTTGTCTATCATGCATCAACTCTCTCTTTCTTAGTTGTTGTAAATACCATGGAAGCTCGTCCTTGTTAGATAATAGAAACTTTGCCAGTTTCGAATTGGACAAATCTTTAACCTGATTCCATTTAGGGCATGAATGCGTCATAATACGTTATTGTCGGTAATGATGTTAAGCCACGCTTACATTTATGTCCATTTTGTATACAAGTTTGTTAATGCCATGAACTAGTTCTAATAAAAAATTAAGAAAAGGAGTTTTATATGTGTTAAACAGGATATTTCAACAACAAAAACGATAAATTTTAAATCAAATTGGCACAAGGTTTTGTATGGTAAAACTAACTAGAATTGAATGCGTAAAAAAAGATGGTAATCTCATTAGTGAAGTATCTGGAATAGTTGCAAATCCACTAGATGGCAAGCCGGTGCAAAAACTGTTCAGGGCAATAGATAGACCAATTGATCTGTGGTTCAAATTTCCAGATGGAAAAGAGGATAGGCTGGTAATCCAAACATATTTGGATAATCGCACGGGAAAAAAGATACCGCATTTTATTTTGGCTGACCCATCCAAGCGTAGCAAGAACTATCTGGAACAGTTTCAGGTTTGCAAATAAGCCATAATCCGTAGAATCAAACACCTTCTGATCCATCTATTTTTATTTCTTGGAAGAAAGTTACAGAGAGAATCTACGCCACTTTTTTAAAGTTTGAAGATTAAATGAATGGTATATTTTGAAGGTAGAAAATGTTGTAGCAATAATTCTAATCGCTGGATCTGGAACTATGGTTACATATTTTGTTGTCTCTAATTGGTGGTCACATACACATCAAACAATACCTCATGGAATATCATGTGAAGCAGAATTGAAGGAATTTCAATCTAATCTAGGACTCTCAAAAAGACAACAAACCAAAGCAATAATCATGGCTAATCAAACGCTAAAAAAACTCATTGATGATAGTACCTATTGTGAATTTATGGGACTTGGAACTCTGTATACAGAATATGGCTCGTATCAGGTACTGAATATCAATCTAAATGACACAAAAGAACTCACAGCTAAAGTGAATCTACAAAACAATTCTGTTGTATCCTATGAGCTCACTCGTCTGACAAGAACAGGTGGTCCAGATGTCTATGTTGAACCTGTTAACATTGTTCTGCCGTACCTGTTTTTTGGCGCTATCACAGCTGGAATAATAATTTATTTTTTTAAAATAAAGAGAAGGAAATGAAAACTCTACACCTTGGAATAATTATTGGAATTACTGGCATGGCAGTAATAGGTATGACATCTCTTGTCTTGATTGATTTGCAATCAAAAACTAACGAATCTGATAAGTATGTGTTTGAAGGCAACTATGAAATTTCAAAAGATATGGTTGGATCTGTAGGAGATAAATCGTTTTTTGTTTCTCAATCATACCAAGAAAATTATGTCAATTATTCCATTCCATTTCATGGTGTGATTTTTAGTACTCTTGACCGTAATAATGACAATAACCCTGGTGGATTTGTTTCTAATTTGGTGAGATTCTCTGATGGGACTAATGAAACTTTAACGACTGGATATGGTGGGCATCCTCCAAATACCATAACCATATTGACCAAACATCAAAACCCGCAGGCTGGACTGACAAGGTATGATAACGGTTCAGTCAACTTTCTAGTAAATACGCCCGTGCTGACTGTAAATGGGTTAAAAGAGACTTATTCAGTGGGGGAAAAAATCAACATTACAATTGATTTTCAAGGTCAGCTGCAATACTGTGAGTATCCTCACATAGAAGTGCTTGATCTGAATCAAAATGTGGTATGGAAAAGCAAGGACATAACCAGTCTGTGCGTTTCTGCACCCTTTAGTCCTCTGCCATATGTTAGTCAAAGCTTTGATATGAACTCTGGATACGGCGGCCCAATTATGATAAACACTACTGGCGATTATATCATGAAAGTCTCTCTTTATGGTAACAGTATTGAAAAAGGATTTGTTGTTAAATAAATGAAAACACTGCATTTTTTTAATAATTGCAATCCTTGGTGCAAGTCTTGTCATTATTAACAATCGTGCTTTTTCTGACGACACTCCATTTAGTTATGATGTTAAAATCAATATGATATCATAACTTTAGAATAAAATTCTTGTAAAATTTTCTAGTGTTTTTTATACTGTGTGAGGTACTGTACAGGACATGGTATACACTTGTACGTAAGTCTTAAATTTCATTAAAATTTAGCGCTCTAGGCAATGAAAACTTTGTACTTACCAATAATTATAATTGGTTTTCTTGTAACATTAGTATTCTCTTTTGGCATGTCTAGTGTACAAGCTCAAATCTCTAATTTGGCATGTGCAAATACAACAGAACTTGCAAAGTCCGTAACTCCGCCTTACAGCCCAGGGCTTTCACTGTTCCAAAATTACACACTCCAGTGTGCTACAATGTCAGGCTCTGCAATTCAAATGCACTATGTTCCAAATATTGCATCTGTTGTAAATTCTAAAACAAATCTTAATTCTCAATCAATGATTGAAATGATTCCGGATTCTGGAAATGATATTTCCGCAACAGTAAATGTGGACCAATCCGCACATGTTCCAGTCAAGATTAAAGTTGAAAACGGATACAGCATGTCTTCTGTACAATTTTCTTTGGTAAATCTTCCACCACGGGTCCAGTCTTGGACAGATCCCCGTAATTCCGGGTTTCTTGCAAGTCAACCTGTTAATGGTAGCCTTGCAAATGCCACAATTAACATCTATGTGGATTCTGGTGCTAAAGCAGGATCATATGGCATTGGAATGGAAGCCGATGGTTCCATGATGGATTCTACTGGAAAATATATTGAATTGAACCAATCAGAGATTGGGACATTACATCTTATCATATCAGGCAAAGATAGTATGTGGTCTGATGTAGGTCTTCCTGACATTCACCAAGATACCATATGTTCAGATGTAGGTGGTGGAAGATCTTGCTCTGGTTTTCCAGCGTATGAAGAGTATCCAGTTACAATATATGGTCAGGGACAAAAGGTTACCATGTCAGTACCTGATTTGCCAGCTGGAAAATATGTCAGATTTGTTCCCGGTGATGTAATTGCCACACCAGGTGGCACTGGCCTGAAGATGATAGCTGCGGGAATTGTAAGGCCGGGGACTCCAAATGCATTGTTCACACCTGTTGCTACAATTGTTGCCCAGTCATCAGATGGAGCAGAATCTGCAAATTATATCCCGATTGCTGCAATACAAAACATTACTGTCATACATGCTCCTGCACCAATGGCATTTACAGGTGGTTTTGGGGGAGATGGACAGCAAGGATTTGGAATTTCTGCCGTGGTGTATGACCCACAAGATTACACTGGGGCTCCGTTGCACGTAAAACTATCTGTTCTTGGAATGGATAATGGAACATCAATATCACAAATGCCTTCATGGTTATCTGTGTCGATTCCAGAACCGTCTTTTGATTTGGCACCTACAGTTCCGTATTATTTTTTGCTCAACTTTTCAAGTACTAACGCACCGCTTGGGACATATCCTGTTGCAATCAAGGAGGACATGGAAAACTCTAGTTTTGTACAGGATGTGATGATAAAAATTTACAATCCTCCAAGATTTGGAGGTGCAATGACGGGACCAATTATTTCTACTCCTGCACCTGTAGGTGATGTAGCAACTAATGATGTTAACAATGCTGTTACTTTAGCAGAGGTGGGGGTGCCAATATCTGCTGGAATCTCCACTGGTGTGATCTTGTCTTCAAGGAAAAGAAAATGAAAACTCTACTTGTCGTCTCCATTCTATTGTCATCCACAGTACTTCCTGCGATACCATTAGCATCTGCACATGGCGTATGTGGGGGTCTGCAATCTACATATGTGCATACTCTCTATCCTACTTTATCAAAACAATCAGTCAAGACTGGTGAAGACTTTACCATCACGGGAAATGTGACTGCATTTACGGGAAATGATCTAAAAGGACAGTTGCTTTTGCAAACAGAACAAGGATCCAATGGAAGATTTGTGATAACATCAGTCACCCCCACAGGTGGTATGCTTGACATACCTGGAAATTCTGTAATACCTTACTCCATTACTGTAAAGCCGCTACTGCCTGGAAATTATTATGTTGCTGCGGGAATCAATCTGGTTGGAATAGACAAAAGTCTCATCAATAATGGGTGTCCTACAGCACCTGACATTGCAGTAACCGGTACTCCAATGTGTGCACAAGGAATGGTTGCAGTATCAAAGGCAGAAGATGGTTCTATCTTTTGTATCAAGTCAGGCGACGCACAAAATATTGTACAAAGGGGCTGGGCAAGCAAGATTGTTCCAAGTGTGCCAATAGCAGAAACACTCCAAGAAGGAAACAAAACAAGCTCAGATGCTCTAAAACTCTTGCTTTCAACAAACTCTACTGTAATAAAACCAAACCAGACACTTGGTATTGATATCACCCTTAACAACACGTCCTCAAGTGTTCTAGTCAAAGATGCGCAAAACAACTGGCCAATGCAAGGACTAAGCATGGGCCCGTGCCAGTTTGATCCTGTAGGCGTTGGTGTGTATGGGGGAAACTATGCCATTGAAAACATAACAAACGCAAGACCTCTCCAGCTTTATCAAAATGGTACCTACAATTGTCCTGCTTTTGCAGGAATTGACAGGTATATTTTCGAGCCATCTGGTGACAAGGCCGTCTTGGAAAATTCAAACGGCAATTCTACGGGGGAAGTGAAATATCACACATCATTTGATGGGTTCTATACAGGCAATGGATTTGTACCACCTGATGTTGGGGTGTATACGATTTTAGCTGATGACGAGTGGGGACATCTTGCAATACAACATTTCACGGTTGCTCTTACCCAAAATGTTTCTGCTGTATCAAATTTGATTCCAGTGATTAATACGAATTTTACAATAAATTACAATCTAACAGGAAACAACAAACTCCTTGATGCTAACATGAGTAAACAATCAAACTCTCTTATTTTATCACTAGGTACAACTAGTAATGGAACGTTAACTGTCTCTATACCAAGAACACTGCTTGATTCAAAAAGCGCATACAGCAATCAAGATACCCAGTTTATCATACTAGTTGACAAACAAGAAGTCAAGTATATAGAAACAACATCTATTGATGCAAGAACACTTACAATTCCATTTGAATTGGGCGCAAAAAAGATCGAAATAACTGCACCAGTAAATATATGATATTAGAAAATGAAAACTCTATATCTATTAACTCTTCAATTTTTTGTGCTTTACTTGAACACTGATCTTGTGCAGTGATCCATCTGCAATTTTTTCAGATATGTAATCAATATTTTTTCGCATGCTCTGAATTATCGGACTTGACATGTCAATTGAATACAGTTTGGCATTTGCTATCTTACGGTTTATGCGTATCATGCCAAAATCAACCAAGTTGTCAAAGTATTTGTAAAACGTAGTCTTGCTCATGCCCAGTGCCTCGATTATCTCTTTTTGTGTAAAATCATTTTTTGGAAAGTCCATGAGGTAGTCGAGGATCTTCATCTGAGGCGAGCTTCCATATGCCCTGAGAAGAAGCGAGTCTGATTCTGTCATGATGTTATTTTACTCTAAAAAGTATTTAAATTATAACTTTAGAAGGTACGATAAGTGTACTTGCATGAAGGCCACCTTTACTGACGACCAACTTCGCGCACAGATTCTGTATTATCTGTGGAACCAAGGAATCTGGTCTGAGATCTATACCAACCTTGACAAGATGGCAAGAAGGCTTAGCAATATTTTGTAAAAAACAACGGCAAAAATACGACAAAAAAGATTGAAGACCTGGTCAAGTGGAACTGGGTCTTGCCACGCAAAAATTGGGATACTATATCACTCAATCCTGTTTACAAATCTCAAATCAAACAATATGTGGATAATCATCTGATTTTGAATCAATAGAGGACTTGGATGAACTCACCTGATATTAAAACTAGAAGAATTCTACACCAATTTTTTAAACCATGCCTGTCCAGTACGTGTAAAATATGAAAATCATTCATCTTTTGTTTATCGTTTTTACGGCAATTGTTTTTCTAGGCTTGGGACTGCAACCTGTTCACGCAGACAATGCAAATGGTGTATCAATCCAAAATATTGCGATACAACCGTCTACGATAAAAGTTGGAGATGCATTTACTGTTACTGCAACACTGGTCAACAATTCTACGGTTCCAATATTTGTGGGTGATATGGGCAGCAAGGATTGTCAAGGACCATTTTTTGCTGTAACGTTTGATAATCATGCCAAGGTTACTGAGAAACAAGGAGTAGCATGTAGCTATGTTGCTTTTATGGAGAGATTAGATCCTGGTAAAAAAAATACTGGAACTAGTCCGGGTCTATTTTTTACTTATACTGTGACAGAGCCTGGAATTGCAAATGTTACTATAACATTCCCATATGATATCAAAAATCAAACAGACCCTAACCAGTCAAACATTGGACAATCTATTTCAAAATCAATCTTGTTTACAATATATGAGAACGATACAAATTCACAGGGAATGACCACAGAAGAATTAAATAAAAAATTAGATGCCGCAAGAGAAAAAATATCCAACATCATGATGAATAATACTACAGACATTCCATTCAACATGGTGGGCATAAACATAGTAAATTCGACATTGGATGTGGGAATTGATAGTACAAAAGCTACATTATCTGCAGAGCAGTATAAAGAAAAGATCAAAGAAATTGTTGGTGATCTTCCGATCACTCTAGTAATAGGTCATATTCAACTTCTTGGCAATAGTACATCCGAGCAGAAGGATTCTTCTACCTCATTTGTTATGTCTCCACTAAAGCAGTTCAACTCCGGAATTGCAGCTAATGATGTAAAATGTGGACAAGGTTTTCAGCTTATCATAAGATCAGAAGGTGGTTTTCCCGCATGTGTAAAATATTCTAGTGTACAAAAACTTGTAGACTGGGGATTGGTTCTTACTAGATTATCGGTAGATGGTTTGAAAGAAACATACAGCATTGGAGAAAAAATCAATACTACTATTAGTTTTCAAGGTATAATGCATTATTGTGATTATCCTCAAATTCAGGTACTTGATTCAAACCAAAATGTGGTGTTGAAAAATAAGGAAAAGGACGTCATGTGTGTCTCTGATCCTTTCATACCTCTACCATATGTAACTGAAAGACTTGATCTTGATTCTGCATATGGTGGACCAATAATGATAAACGATACGGGTAGTTACACATTGAAAATTTCTCTCTATGGGAATGATATTGAAAAAGGATTCACTGTTGGAATGAAATGAAAACTCTACATCTTTTGATGATTTGTGCTATTCTGATTTTATCAAGTCCCTTGTTAGCATATGCCACAATGTATGGCGGACATTTGGGTCCAGTATCTGGCGATATGCTGTTCATGAAATCAAATTCAAATGCTACAATTAAAATAAATTATCTTGTCAATTATCCACACAATAAAACCATAAGCACGGGGATTGAGATATACGATGCAAGAGCACAATACTCGGAGCCCATGGCATCTAGTGATCTGACGGTCGGAGCAGAACCTGCTTCGATAGACCTGATGAAAAATAACACTGTAACATATACAATTACTGCAAAAAATAATGTGAAAGGAGTGTATGCCATGTCATTATATTCTTCATGTGGGAAATCTCCGCTAGTTGTTGGACTAAACGAGTCTGATGTTTTACCATCTGCATTATTCAGATTTGCAATGCCATACCATTGTGGAGTCATATCTGGTGAGGTTTCTAAAGAGATAATAGGTTATAATGGCATAACTTCTAAAACTGTTTTCATACCCCAAGACAGATTCAGCCCGTTAGAGCAGATTCAGCTTGGATCAAACACAACAGATGTGCAATGCAAACAAGGACTGGATTTGATAATAAGGACAAATGATAACACGCCAGCTTGTGTAAAACCAGACACTGCATCAAAACTTGTTGAACGTGGTTGGGCATTGATCTATGCCAATATGGTTGACAAGGAATCAATCAGCTTATCAGCATATCAAGGAGTCTCGAATGAGGCTTTTTACAACAATGGAACTGTGGCTTCAAATTTTACTATTGATGTGAATATCAATAATTTCAAGCCATCAAACGCTTCACTTGTTTTACAGGTTTACTATAATAATGGAATGCCATACAAAACAGTCAGTGTACCTTCAGATGAGATACAGTCAGATGGATTTTACAAATATCTTCTAATTGCTGTGTCAGATAAAAATCACTCTGCACCATTCAAAGTTGTTGCAACTTACAACAAAGAAACTGCGATAACATATGCACCGGTCTTTGCTCATCCATAGAAATGAAAATTCAATACCTTTCAATAATTCTGACAATTGTAATCGTATTTGCGTCTTGTTTTGTTCTAGCTAATGCAAATGCTCAGAATTGCATGGGGGGACAGTACTGTGGAGGAAATCTGTCATCTTCTACTTCTGCAGCAAATAGAAATATAACAGTCAGTCTAAATTTTTATTCAAATTCTGCAATGCCTGATAATGTTCACTATCTTTGGCTGCGGTTCTTTGATGCAAAAAATGATGCATTGATAAAAAAGCTGACATTTTTTATCAACGCAACAAAAGATGACAAGGTCTTGATACATGACCTATTTTATACCAAGACCGGCTTGATGATGATGAAATTCTTTCCTAGCAGAGACATGGGAGAATGGACCGTAAATGGGACTAGGGAACCAACGTTGGGAGGATGGATGTCAGAAAATGATACCCTGCCTATCACAACATCTGTATTTGCAGAGAATGGTATATACCGCATTCATCTTGAAGTTTTGGCCCTTGTTAATGCTAATGAACTGGTTGATCAAAACAATCCTCCGGCATTTGATTCTTGGTGGTCAGTAGATGAGAAAGGAAATATTTCAAAATATGTAACTACACTCAATCTTTTGGACGCGCACAATGGAACAATTCCGACGGAGATAATTCCTAATAATCAAGTTCCTCTGTTTAATGTGAATTATTCCAGTAATCCTGTAATCATAACTCAGGTCGAACTTGCAAGCCCCTTTGTATTATTTCCAGACAATCAGACATGCTATAACAAACCGGGCTTTGCTTCTTCATATACTTGCTCGACAGATGTAATTCCAGGTCACAAGGTACAATGTGGATACTTTATTGGTAGTGGAACATGTGAACCAATTCATCAATACACTGGTGGTATAAATCAAAACTGTCTTGGCTCTGAAGGTTTTTCAAATACTCCACAATGGTTTGATGTGTACAACACATTGAACAAAACAATACAATTGCAATATTTTACCGTCAAAGTGCCAACTCAAAATGGATCATATTATGAGGACGGACCACACTATACAATGCCAAATATTGGACCGCATGAAAAATGCACCTATGGATTTTATCCTGTCGATGAACCAATCTCCTTAGATCCTGCAAATAAGACCGTGCTGATTTCATATGATTATGATGGAAAACATTACACTTCATCCACGCCTTTGTTGACAGATATTTACAATGACAACAGAACATGGCAGTTTAATGGGGAAAAGTGGACTTTTGCTGAACAAAACACTGTGGCAATTCCTGAATTTGGCACACTTGCAGTTCCAGTTTTGTTGATAGGCATTATTTCAGTAATGGCATTTTATAGGAGTAGATTTGCAAAATGAAAACTCTACATTTTTTGATCATAATCATCTGATGGGCTCAAAAATAATGGCCGTACTAGGTTTATCTCGTTGTCAAAGTGCTACCCAAGTACTAACTATTTATAGTACAAAATACCATAATTATGGTATGTATACCATAATACTATGGTGTTTCTACCATAATGGGTGAACACATGTTAGATATAGAATTTCGAATATTAGATGTGCTCTCAAGAGAGATAGGAAATACACTGTCAATAAACAAAATAGCCGAAAAAGTAAAGACCCTGTATGGCAGTGGCGACTACAAGAACATTCATGTTGCAATAAATCACATGAGCAAGGATAAAATTGTTACACTGGAACAGGCCGGAAACACTTCAATTGCAAATATAAATTTTGAAAACTATTTGATAATAGATCTGCTGCTGGAAATGGAACTGAGGAAAAAAAGAGATTTTCTAAAAAGCCGACAAGAGATGCAAATGCTCATGCTAGATCTTGATACGTATCTCTATGACCAAGATCTAATACACTCAGTATCTATAGCCAATCCAGGGCGTAATGCAAAGCTAAACAAGATAGAATTTCTTGTCCATCTAAAAAAATCAGACAACGGGGAAATGATTTATGAAACAAAACAAGGCATCTATGCAGTGCTAAATCGCTTGCAGATGGTTCACACTATGAAAATAGATGTATTGGTACTAGAAGACAATGATATTTCTTATCTTGTAAAATCAAATGAAGCAAATCCTGTACGCGAAATGCTTTATGATAAAATTACCATATTTAATTCACAGAACTTTTGGCTCTGGATGAGAAAAGAAATCATAAAGGGAATGAAAATAAAAATCGAGGAAAGCCAAACCCATCCGGCAAAGATGTCAGAAGAAGATTTGGTTTACAATCTGGCCCGATTTGGATATACAGAATTTGGCCCAACAGTAAAGGCGGGAAGACAAATCTGCATAGAATACGTTATTGCATCAATAATGTCTCACAAAGATGCAAGGCGCATTGACGCTGTTGCAATAATTCTTGCAAAGAACACAAAGGTGACAAATTATGACCTGTTACTGTTTATTGCACTAAAGTACGAGTTTGCTGGAAAGATGCTGGGCATCCTAAAATCATTGAGAAATCTTGTGGCACACGCTAAAGTGGCAGTTGTAGAGCCAATGAGGCTACTTGGGGCCATGAATGTACAAGAAATAAAGGCTGATGAGAAGAGGATGAAGGATAGGCTGAAGCTATACCATGTCACTTGATAATACAAAACTATTGGATTTTCTTGGGGAAATTGAAAAGGAACTGACACACAAGATTGTGGTGGTGGCAATAGGGGGTACTGCAATGACGCTTTTCAAGACCAAACCTTCTACAATTGACGTTGATTTTACAATACCGGATCAATACTATGATGATTTTTCTCGTGCAATGAAGATTGTACGACCAGGGTTCCAGGTGGATCTGTATCGTGAAGGCATGGTGTTTGTCACGTCGCTACCCCCAGATTATCTGAAAAGAAGCAAACCTGTCCAAAAGACCAAACTGAAGAAAATAAAACTTTTGACTTTGCATCCTGTTGATATTATAGTTACAAAAATTGCCAGGCTGGATCAAAGAGATGAACAAGACATTGAATCGTGCATGAAAAAATTCAAGATAACTAGGAACCAAATTGTAAAGCGGGCAGGTCAAATTCCTTCACTTGTACATGATAAAACATTCCAAACTAATCTGAAAAATTTTCTAAGAAAATTAAACAAAACCTGACATTTTTACAAAAGTGGGTCCAACATGGAAACCGCAATAGATATGATGTACCATCCAGTATTTTTGCACTAGAAGAATTCTACACCAATTTTTTAAACTATACTTGTACAGTACGTATGCAATATGAATTCTGAAAAAAATAAACTTACAGTACTTGAAGCTTACACAAGAGATGTCGGACGAGGTATTGCACGCATAGACAACGAAACGATGGAGAAACTTGGGTTATCAAAAGGCAATATAATGGAAATTAAAGGAAAAAGAAGAACCGTTGCCCGATGCTTGTCGCCGCTTACTGGCAGCCAATTGGTAGTAGAACGTATGCAACTTGAGCAAGCCCGAAAACAAATGCACAAAACACATTTTGAAGAGAAAAATAATTCTAAAACAGGATTTGACTGGACTGGAAGAGATCCAGAATCTTACAAAGTTCCATTTGGAAGCATCAGAATAGATGGCCTGACAAGAAATAATGCCGGAATTGCAATTGGAGATGCAGTACTAGTAAAAAAAATTCAATCTACAATAGCAGAAAAAGTTCTGGTTGCCCCTCTTGAATCCATTCCTCCAATTGATGAAAGATACTTGGCTGATGCTCTTGAATCAATACCTATGACAAAGGGAGATAACGTGATGATTCCTTATTTTGGAGGCAGGTTAACATTTCAAGTTGTAGACACAGAACCACCTGATGATATAGTAATTGATCAAAAAACTATCTTTACAATAATGAACAAAAATACTAACTCAGTGCATATAATGTCATCATTTGGTTATTCAATAAATCATATTGATTCTGAAAAACTAACAAAATTAAAGACAGATGTAGAACAATGCGAAAAGGAGTTGTCGGCAAAACAGGATGAGATAAAAAACGTCACTCGTAAGATGTTAAAAGAAAATCATAAGATGGAAGACATACACAAATTTCTAAATTCAAATAGAAATGAGAGTCTGATTTCTACATTTCAAAAATTATTGAATATGTATAGGCAATATGTGACAGAACTTGAAGCGGCGACTAGTAGAAAATGAAGACTCTACAGATTCTCATAATTGGAATTTTTGTCTTTTCTACATTGTTGTACATAAAACCAGTCCAGGCAGACAATGAAAATGGTGTTGTAATTGAAAATATTCAAACGCTTCCAACTGCAATCATAATTGGGCAGACATTTAAGATAAATGCAACTCTGGTAAACAACTCCACACATCCGATATTTATTGAACATGGATCTTGTGGCTCTCCATTCTCTGTAACATTTGACAATCGCGTTGTGGTCCGAACAAACAATGTAACCTGTACGTTGCAACTAATTGAGCAAAGACTAGACCCGGGTACAAAAATTACATCTACTAGTCCCTACTTGGATCTTACATACGTGGCAGCGCAAAATGGAACTGTAAATGCAACTGTAAATGCAACTGTAAATGCAACTGTATCATTTCCGTATAATGTTTGGAACCAAACTGCCCAGTCAAACACCCCAAAAAATATCTCAAAACAGTTTTCTTTTATGATATATCCTAAAACCCGAGTGCCAACATTATCGCCCTCTGGGAATCAGGCAATTATTGATATAGCACTAGCTATACCTGATTTGCAAAAATGGTCTAATGACTGGCAATTTGACTCTATGGCATTTATGACTGCAAAAAATCAGCCAGGTAATTGGCAATATGCAATTGTCTATCTAAAGGCGTCTTCTAGTAGTTCCATCATACCATGTGATAGCAATAACGATTGGAGTGCAATGGTGATGATAGACAGGACAACAATGAAAGTAATTCAAGCAACATATCCTACCGTGGAATCACATAACTGTAATTATACTACCGGTGGTGGACCTAACACATATGGTGGCACAACACCCCTGATGGATACTCCATTACAACAATTCAAATCCGGAATTGCGGCAAACGATGTAAAATGCGGTGTTAATCTTAATCTGGTAATAAAATCTGAAGATGGTTCTCCAGCTTGTGTAAAACTTGATGTTGCATACATGCTCATAAAAAGAGGGTGGGCTGTTAGCGAATCAGCATATCCTGGAGGCGATGCACAATTTGTGTTACATACAAACTCTACAATAATACCAGCACACCTGCCACGCAGCTCAGGTCTTCAGATTCCATACTACCAACCATCACGAGTCATAAATTACAGCGGCTTTGATGGTATATACAATGAAACATTTCAGTTCCGTGGAACTCAACATGATTATGTTCTCAAGCCTGGAAGCACTGGAATTATAACATTCAAGCTTGAAGCAGTTTCAACAGAACAGCAAGGTCAGAGTTATCCAACATCACTTCCAAAATCTCTCAACCTGACAAACTATGCCATATTTTACCATGAAATAACAAGCCTTGAGGATCTTTCAAAGTATCCTGGAGTCACGTTTAGCGACAATGACCATCGTGGTGGCTTTACTGCATGCTCTATAGGACCTGCCAGTGGAGGTTCATGCATAGGAGGTGGGTCAAGTCCCATTGAAGCATTTGTGACAGACCATCCTGGAGTAGACGTTTTGTTTGAGCCGCCATCAGAGGTGTTGCCGCTTGGCATGAATGCAACATCACAGGTAGTTACAATGACGATAACTGCAGATAGTAATGCACCAAGGGGTACGTACCTGGTAATGCTACCTTCTATTGGTGTTGACTCGTTTCTTCTAACTGTGGGCGACCAGCCATACCATGAGTGATGTTCAAGAAATGAAAACTCTGCATCTTTCCATAATTGGAGTTTTTGTCCTGTCAATATCTGGTATGATGTTTTATGGTTTTGCATACGCAGCATATGTTGGACCTGACTGCAATGAAAAAGATGTAGTCGGGTTTTCTCCAGTTACATCAAAGGTGGCATTCTTATCAAATGAGGGCAATGCGCAACCGGATAATTTCACACTATATACTGTAAACAGCGACGGTACGGGCAACCTTGCAAAAATAAGCCAAGTTGTATCACAAATGTCGCCTGTAGTCATATCACCAGATGGGAAAAAAATTGTGTTTTCATCCAATCAGAACGGAACAAACCCACTCTTCATTAGTGATATTGACGGAACGGGGTTGCGACAACTCACAAATTTTGCTGCATCTGCAATTAGTTTTTTCCCAAACAGCACCAAGATAATCTTTGGAAAAAACTTGCATGATGTGACGGGGTTTTCTAATATTTACTCGATAAACAATGACGGCACAAGTATTTTCTCAATCACTCATGATGATCAGGAAAAGTTTTGGACTGCCGCATCTGCCAATGGGAAGATAATTGCGTACAGTATTGAAACAGGCATATACACCGATAAAGTATTTACAGCCAATACTGATGGTACAAACTTGCATTTTGTAACAGATGGCTCACTTTTTTCATATGAAAAACCTGTAATATCTGACAATGGCTCAAAAATAATATTTTCAAGATATACTGATACGCTAGATTATTTGTATGTGATAAATGCTGATGGTACTGGACTTGTTAACATTGGTCCCCTGAACCAACCATCGATTTCAGACAATTCCATAATGACACATGATAAGTCAATGACCTATTATTGGCCCATATTGAGAGTAGATAGTTCTACGATAATATTTCCTGAGAGAATAAATGGTACCATGCAAATCTTTGTCTCACATGATAATGGCAAAAATGTGATGCCTATAGTTGACAACTCTTACTTTACAAAAAACTCTGATTGCACTATTCCATCTGACCTGGCACAATCCGTAAATCTCAAGACTGATTCGACGCCAAAAATTATATCGCAACAAGCCCATCCTGGAAATAACACCGTATCAACATTACAATCGGAATTGGATGCAGAATATGCACAAACTACAGTTAGACAAGAAGCCGAGCAGAATAAAAAAGATGCAAGTGATGCAATCGTCTTAGCAGAAATTGGCATACCCATAGCTGCAAGTGTTTCACTTGCCATTTTCATATTTTCTAGAAAGAAATGAAAATTCTACACTATTTCATAATTACAATTGCGTGTATAGTTTCAGTTTCTATGATATGGTATTTCACAAGTTATGATCCTACTCCTGTTACTAAAGAAAATGATTTTGGAATCAACGCACTAGTCATTCATCGTCCTTTTCTAGGATGCTCAGTGGTGGAAAACTGTATTCATCCTGATTATTATCTTAAGATCAACTCTAATTCAAGCACATTTCTTACGGGATACAACATATGTGATGGAAACTCATGCATAAAGAAAGATAGACTGTTCATTTCATTGCCAGTAGTAGATGTTTTACATTCAAACTATCAAGAAATACCGTTACCAGATAATTTACCTTGGAAAGACGGGGATTTTGTTAACATAAAAGTAAAAGCACCTAGTGGTACGATGCTTGGCATTAGTATTTCATCTCGTAATGCAACAGTCTGGATTGATCTTGGGATGTCTGAAATAGTAAGGAGTTCTTAAAATGAAAACTCTGCATCTCTTAATCATAGCAAGTGCATCTTTGACTATTGCTTATCTTGTATCATTTCTTACATCTTCTAATCTTGTTGATGGGGAAATAATCTCAGCCCAGACAAACAAACTGATGTTTCATTATGGGGAACCTATAACACTACAAATTCTTGATTTTAACACCTGGGTGGGTAAGGATATTTCAAATATTGAAAATACATATGCTGGAGATCCAAGTCCGTGTGGAGAAGCATATTTTGATTTTGTATTTTTAAAAGGAGACCATTCTGATATTAGAAATTATGACCAGTTGGTTTTGGCAAAAAACAACACGCTAAACGTAAAGTGGGGAACTCCCTTTGATGTAATCATGTGTCCATACCTTGTTGAAAATATATCACATGTGATCATGGATCCTTTCAGTTCTCATGTTGCCATATTCTTTGGCAATGGAAAAAATCCTAACAAAATTGATGAGAATTTGTTATCTTTTTCCAAATTAGATCATGTGTATGACAAAAAACCTTCTTACAAGCAAATCTCTGCAAATACCACTCAAGAATATATTGGCTCACAAATAATCCCGTCTGGCAAGTATACTATAATTGCATTTAATCTGGCAGGAAAGATAAGCAAGCCCATCTTAATTACAGTGGACTGAAAATAATTTGAAAAACTAGACGAAACCTGCATCATTCTTTTAAATCATGGTTATCCAGTACATCTCAATTATGAGAACTAGATATTTTTTAATCATTGCAATTGTTCTTATGGTATCAATAATTTCCAATTCTGCACATGCCCAAACAAGTCCAATTTCTCTATCTATGCAAAAAGACATGTATTATCCTAATGATGTTGTTGTCGTTAATGGTACTAGTGAGTCAAACCAGCTTGTTACTCTGGAGATAAAAAATCCCTTTGATAAATCCGTGTTTGAAAAATCTTTACTGCCTTCCGCAAAAGGTGCGTTTTCAATAACATATGTAGTTGATAGTTATCCTACAAGGGGAACATATGTTGTCACTGCAATACAAAATTCTGCAACTAGCGCATCATACTTTGGGGTGTACACAAAACCTGCAATACGCCTTGAGGCCACCATGGACAAGATAAACTATGAAAACTCTGACAAAGCAAACATTACGATACTTGACTTGGCAGAGTTTGTAATTGATATAAAAGTTCTAGACAATTCTCAGGTGCAAAAATTTGAAGATAAAATAACTACCGCACGTGATGGCCATGCAGTATATCCTCTCAACATAACATCATATCCTGTAGGGGTTTACAATGTATTGGTTACAAGTAGTACTGGACAAATAAAGTTGGGTTTTTCAGTGGGATTGATGCCTATTGGTGGTCAGATATCTGTCAATACTGAAAAAAGCATCTATTCTATGGGGGATGATATCCTGATACTTGGTACAATTAATGCAAATTCATTGGTTCACATATTGTTAACTGATTCTAATGGTACTCTAGTGAAATCTATTCAGACATACTCTGATAATACTGGGCATTTTACAATATCTGATCTAAAGATTCCTACAAATGCAGTACCTGGAAATTGGCAGATTGATGTATCAAGTGGAGTGAATCACCAAAGTTTGAGCATACAGGTGGTACGGTCTGTCTATGGAGTCAGTGGTAATCCTGAAATTCATACCTATGGTCCAGGTGAGCCTGCTATTCCAATTCGTATTGATACTCCACTGCAACAATCTCTGCATGGTACTGCATCAAAAGATGTTCAATGCAAAGAAGGATTGCAACTAGCAATCAAATCAAAGGACAATTCTCCTGCATGTGTAAGTGATACAAGCATTGGCAGACTTGTCAGACAGGGTTGGTGGGCCTGGAATGACAAGGTGGGAGATACGGTAGTAAACACACCTGACAAAAGAGACTATGACAAGTCCTGTGGCATAACTGATACAATGTCATCAATAATTGGGACCGGCGGATTTGTTAAAGATACACTGCCTCTTGATGGTGTCACTTATCCTGGTATGAACTTGACAGAACATGCAGGTGCCGATATCCAGTTTGCAATCAAACCAAATTCTACTGCCCAGATTGTATTTGCATGTGATTTCAATCCATATCCTGGCGATATCTGTAAAGTTACATCAAAAGATGTGTTTGCTACTACTAATCCTACAAAACCAGATGTCTCAATATCTGATTTGCTAAGTTCTCCTAGCATATTTGAGGTAGATAAAACCAAGATACGTACTGATGGCCCTCTATTGGGAGATTCTGGAGGTATGCAAGTAAAACTGATCAATGCCGAAGATCTCAATGATCATGTAGTAAAAGTAACGTATCAAATCATATCAAAACCGACATCTCAAATAGGTAAATCATATCTTCTAAATTTCTGGTGGCATAGTGCAGTTGGGGTGACAGTGGGAAATGATTTGTACAATGGAACTGCATTTTCTGGACCTCGATTTGGTTAATGATGTGAAATGAAGACCCTACACATTTCCATAATTCTGATTGTATCTGTTATCATTGCAACAAGTATCATTGTGGAATTTTTCGTACTGCATAACGAACCTGTCATGGTTTTACTATATCATGATTTGACAGTTGATGGACTAAAGGATACTTACAATATTGGAGAGCAGATTAACTTTAAAGTCAAATTCAATGAAATGATAGGTAGCTGCACCCAGCCATATGTACTAGTCAAGAATCAGACCGGTCAAATAATATGGCAAAGCCCAGAGATTGCACTACCGTGCTCTACTGATACCACGCTTCGCCATGGGCAAGGAGAATTTGAGTTTGGAGGCCCAGATCTTGGATATTTGAGAATCAATCAGACAGGCTCGTACTATATCCACATATTGTTTGTAAAAGAGATTGTAGAAAAAATTACTGTAATCAAGTCTAGTAATATGATACAATGAAAAACTCTATACCATGATTAAAAAACAAATGAATCTTGGTCAAATTTATAAATCCTAATTTTATACTCGATGCATGGGAACCAAAGTTTTTGTAAATCTACCTGTAAAAGATCTGGATAAATCTAAAGAGTTTTTTGCCAAGCTTGGTTTTAGTTTTAATCCTCAATTTACTAACAAGAACGCCGCATGCATGGTCATTAGTGAAGATAATTATGCCATGCTTCTTGTAGACTCATTTTTCAAGACATTTACAAAAAAAGAGATTGTTGACGCCAAACACAGCACCGAAGTTCTTGTAGCGTTGTCTTCAGAAAGCAAAGAGAGTGTTGATAAAATGATGAGAAACGCTTTAGATGCAGGCGCAAAAGAGGCAAATGAACCGCAAGACCATGGTTTCATGTATGGTAGAAGTTTTGAAGATTTGGACGGTCATATCTGGGAAATATTCTGGATGGACCCCAAGGCGATAAACCCATCTTGACTGGAATTACTCTTACATCCTTGCTGTAATATTCTGGGAAAAACAAACTATATAGATATCGTATGAGATTTTTCCCGTTGCAAAAACAATGTATTTATAAATTTTAATTTATAAAAAAAATAACATGGCCACGTCCTGAAAACAATTCAAAACCATGGACGAATATATCGCTGCGTTTCCAAAAAATGTCCAAGATATCTTAACAAAACTACGACATGCAATCAGTGAATCTGCACCCAAAGCCGAAGAGGCAATAAGTTATGGTATCCCTACATTCAAGCTCAATGGCAACTTGGTGCATTTTGCAGCATTCAAAAATCACATTGGGTTTTATCCAACTCCATCTGCAATCATTGCTTTTAAAAAAGAATTATCTTCATACAAGCAAGCAAAAGGGTCTGTCCAGTTTCCAATGGACAAAGAAATTCCATTTGATGTAATAAAAAAAATTGTAAAATATAGAGTAAAGCAGAATTTGAGCTAAAACTATTTTCCTGCACGTTGACAACAATTAATGGTATTATGGAATGTACTACTGGAATTGGTCTCAAGTATGTTTTTAACTTCTAGAGATGTGATCTAGTTTGGGGATTAGGGGATACATCATGCATGAAATAATGAAAAAAGAAGAATTGGAGGCACTTGTAGAGATGACTCTGAAAAACCACAAGATAATTTTCAAAATCCTAGACAAGCGTTGATTTGCAATATAGTAACAGGTAATAGTGCAAAACTAGCATTTTCCATATCCTGCCAACTTTAAATTTAGAATCATGTTTGGTGTAATACAATGGACTGCCCAAAATGCGGCTCGCCTATGGATAAATCGACAAAGCAATCACAGACTGTATACACCTGCTTTTGCTGTAACCATACCGTAATCCAGTGAAACTAGTTAAATTGCAGATTGGGATACTTATACCAGAATGAGGTTTGACGAGTTTTGGGGTATCCTGGCAAAAGAGCTTGTCGAGCCAAAACAGTTTGCAACCCAGACAAAATCGTTTTCTGCCAGGTATTCTGGGGGAAGGATACTAGTTACCACAAGTGATACCGTATGGCCAATTGAGAGGTCAACTGTGAGGCAGATTTGGACCAAGGCAATATCAATGCACGAGAAAATGAGGTTTGTCCATACAAACTATTCACATGAGAACATCCGTACCTCGTCGTACATCATTTCATTGTTAAAGCATTTTGTTGCAGATGAATCCAAGATGGAGTGATGATTTCGATAACCGTTATAGCCTTGATGTTGTGATATAATACCATGGAAGAGCGCAAAAAGATGAAGTCAAACACTGAAGACGAGTATAATCAGGCTCTTGCGTCTGACGACCCTACTGTAATATCTGAAGAGGAAAAAGAGAGGCTGACGCGCGAGGCAATAAAAAAGTTCAAGTCTTTATGATTAGTCTACAATGGGTTGTAACAGGTACTGTGTTGTTTGGTACCATGATTGTATGCGGGATTAGCTTGTATGTAAAAAGACGCAGGGACGCAAAGCTGGAACTTGACAAGGAAAACGAGTTTAGGATCTGAGTTTTTAAATTAGAATCATATCATTGTGAATTATTTTTTTGTTGCTGGGATGCGCATTTGCTTTATGGTATAGGATATCTCTATCCGATATGAAATAATATCGGATAAAATACCCGATATTGATGTTATCTTACTGGAACACGTCAATCATTTCAAGATGTGATGGCAAAAATTCAAACAAGTCATCTGGGTCTAAGAGCTCCATTGCACCATGCTGTAACATCTTCTCAGGCCATTTTAGCTGAGTATTTTTCAAGACAGATTTCCAAATGAATAATGGTCTTCCTAGCCTGATTGCCTCCCAGCCCTGGTACAGCGAGCCGCTGGTATCTCTTGCTTCTACAATTACTGTAGCATCAGAGATTAGTGCCATTGTTTTATTTCGGAGCACAAAATTTCGAGGAGTGGTTGGGTGACCTATCTTAAACTGTGAAATTGCAAGGTGATTGCTCATTATTTCGTGTTGGATCTGGGAATTTTTTGCAGGATATGTCCTGTTCAATGGTGTTCCAAGGACTGCAATAGTCTTTCCACCTAACTTGATGGCAGCAGTGTGGGCTGCTGTATCAATTCCCTCTGAAGTCCGCTAACAATTACGACCTAGTTTTTTGCCAGTGCATTTGTGATTGTCTGGGCATCCCCAAGTCCGTTAGTTGATGCTTTTCTTGAGTCAATTATTGAAACCTTAGGCCTTGGCAATGGAATCTGCATGGGTCCTCTAACATACAGTTCTTTTGGGGCAAATTTTTCTTCGATGTCATTTAGTGGATGACCAAGAAGATTTTCGACCTGCATTGAGGAAATTTCTGTACCCTTGATCATTTCCATCATACTGTGTTGTAACTTGTTATTATACAACTTTATTGACTTTGAACAAAGTTGCAGCAAGTGAGAATTACATCAATTCATGAAAATAAAATGATCGTAGGTGTAATGTGATCGACATGGTGAAATAAAATTAGAAAATCCCAGTTGACGTAATTCTTGAAAAAGATCTTGAATGGCTGGTTTTGGCATGGCAAAGATATGTGCATTGAACACGGTTTTACTAAAGTTTCATTGAGTGGTTACTGTATTCTGTTAGTTGAAAATCAAAGAAACCAGAACTTTATCTATATCTTTTCCTGATATTTTTTTACGATTACTATAACCCGGGATGATTTTGGCACTAGCGTCAAGGCATTTGTGACTGATTTTACTGATGTCATGGGGTACTGTGAGTTTAAGATTCCGTTTCTAATCGAAGGTGTCAAGGCTAAGACTGCACAAATGACACTAGGCTCTGAACATCATGAGGATCTTGAAAGAATAGAGCGTGAGACTGTCACTCCGGTGCCTTTGACTCGTGAAAAACTGCAAGATAAAGAATCTGATATCAGCTTTATGCGAGAAGATGTTAATACTGTGTTTGTGCATGATTTTGATTTTGAGGGTGTCAAGTCTAGGCTTACATTATTTGGCAGGGCTGACAAGGTGTCTCGAGAAAATGCGGTCTTGATAGTGTCTGATGATAAGCACACTGCAAATCCTGGCAGGCATGATGCATTGGCTGGGCCATATAACGACCAACTGTTGCAGGTGCTAGCATATCTTCATTCAAGATATGATCTTGGTGATTCCTTTGGTCTTGCAGAGATTCCGCACACAAAAAAGATGTACAGGATAAATATTATCGACAGCAAAACCAGGTTAGTCTACAAGACATATGAAAATTATGTGAGTGTGGAGCATACTGGACTGTTCCTGGATTATGCCTTGCGGTTTGCAAGAAAGTGTCTGAAATTAGATGGTTTGGTGCATCACAACAGCAAGCCAAAATGCAAGGCGTGTGGATATTTTGGTGACTGTGCTAATGCTTTGAGATGATTTTGGGAAAATTGTGATTATGTTTGAAATGACTTTTGTTTTCATAAAAATTATCCATGATTTGACTTTGATCATTCTTAAAACCGTAAGTGGTATAGTGATTTTATGTTTAGAGACTTTCCTGAACTTAAACCGTCTAAAGGCAAGTTTCGCATCATGGGTATAGAAAAATCTGAGATTCAAGGCGAAGGTCATTGGGTAGTTGAGGATTTTGATAACTGTGATGATGCAATAAAAAAAGCAAAAGAAATGACTAGAAATGCTTCAAAAGATGCATCTGATCCAAGTGTTGCTACAGTGTTTTACGTATATGATGAAAATGGAACATATCTTGGTGGGGATATGTATGATAAAAAATAATTTTGTGAATAAACACATTATTTGCTAACAGTTTCAAGCCAGTCCTTGATTACCCTTGTTGCAATACAGTCGTCTTCGTTATAATCAAGTATTAACTGGAGTTTGTCTTTATTTTTATCTGGATTTGCAACATGGTCAAGATATATTGCAATTGATTCTGTAGCGTCCACATCTTTATGTCTCCATGTAAAGCCTAGGTATTTTGCCACCGGTTTTAGACCATTCCCATAGGTGGGAAAGGCTACTGAATCAGTTGCAACTTTGTGGATATCAATCATATGGTCAAAAACCATGTTTTTTGTTTTTTCATCAATTTCATACTTTGTCATCATCTTGTTCAGGTGAGTCTTTTCATAATGGTGATAATGGTATATCACGTAATCTTTCTGTTTTTTCATAAAATCCAAAAATTCTAAAAACATCTCCTTTTCATGATCAAGATCATTTGCAATAAACGCTAAGTATTCTTCTTTGGAGTCTATTCTTACAAGCGCTCCTATGAGATAATCAACCTGGATGACTTCTTCACCGCCCATCATTGAAGGGTCGACTCCTTCCAAGTCTAAAAATATCTCAACTTTACAGGTTGGAAATACTATTGATTCTCTATTTTTTATAATTGGCTCTTTTGATTGGATTGCTTTTGCAGAATAAACAAGCTTGCCTGCAGTCTTGTCTCCAATTCCTTTGACTTTGACGAGTTTTTGTATGTCTGATCTTGCCAAATCGTGTACTGTCTTGAATCCATGTTCTACTAGCTTGTACTTTATTTTCAATGAAACTCCAGCTACAAGTGATATGTCGTTTGTTTCTTCAGCAAGTCTGTTGCAATAACTTTCCCATGGATATCCACAGCTTCCATGGGTTGGTGAGACATGTTCTTCTTTTGCAAGTATTTTTCTAGTGCCTTTGATTGCTTGCAGTAATAATTCCCGGTATTCACTGTATTGGTATTCAATTTCTTCTCCATCGCGGTTTATCAGATAAAATATTTCTGGTGTGACTCCTTGAATTTTTCCCAAGATGTAATTGTAAAATGCGCCTTGAATGACATGATCTTCTCTTATGTTTTTTGCAAGTTTTATTTCCTTGATTGTATAATGATATTTTCCAAATATGGATTCTTTAGATTCTGATTTTTCAAGAATGTCTATTTCACCTACTAGACCTTCTGGCAGATAAAACACGGGCATACCCTGCATTACGTTTGTACCTGCAGACATTGACTCTAGAACAATTTTGAAGCCTTCTTCGCGTGTAGCAAATCCAATGGGGGTTGCATCAGGGTACTTGGTCTTTACTGTCTGTATTTCATGTTCTCTTCCGCGCTCAAATAATAATTGTTGATACTTACTCATGCTGTCTTTTTCTTCTTCAGGTGCAAATTTGTTGCAATGAATCTCAAATGGTGAAGTTATGTATCTTGAAACTGTAGTTGCAGTTAATGATTCAAGATTAGTTGGGGTAAGACATTTGGCAAATATTTTGTTTATGTCTATGGTTTTTGGCATGTATTGATTTGTGCTATTATGTAGTTTGTATACCCTTTGGAATCTGTTGCTTTCATTGATTAATTATAAAATCATAAACGTCATCGATCAGAAATATTGCTAATACAATAACCATCTGTATTTAATTTTCAAAATGTAATCACGCATGCGAGATAGTAATAATGAAGACCGCCTCGATCAAATCAATAGTTGCAGCAATGACCGGATTGTCAGGTGCAATTATGGCGGTATGTTATGGTTATGCTAGTAGTTATTCTGCCATTGTTGGTTTTGGAGCATTTTTTGTTACTCTGGGAATTCAATATGTCTCAATAAAATTCAAAATCATTGTTCCTGCTTTGGCAGTACTAACATATCTGTTGGCGAAACATCCATGGCATTGATGTTCATCATAATCTTGAATCAAAATGACAATCTCTTTAAATAATGAATATCAAAGAATGAATGAAATCTCATGGCAACTGGTTCTAAAATAGAATGGACTGAAGCAACATGGAATCCTACTACTGGTTGTACCAAGATATCTTCAGGATGCAAGAACTGCTATGCCGCTACTCTATCAAAGCGTCTCAAGGCAATGGGTATGAAAAAATATAAAAATGGATTTGAATTTGCTGAACATTCTGAAGATATTGAATTACCACTTCAATGGAAAAAACCAAGAAAAATCTTTGTAAATAGCATGTCTGACCTGTTTCACGAAAAATCTACAATGGAGTTTATTGAAAGATGTTTTGCAGTTATGATGACTGCTAAGTTACACACATATCAAGTTCTTACCAAACGACCGAAAAAAATGGCCGAGTTTTCAAAATTATTCTATGCTGATTTCGGTCACACAATCCCAAGTCATATTTGGATGGGTACCAGTATAGAAAATGAAGAAAATGTTTGGAGAATAGATGAATTAAGAAATGTAGAATGTGATATCAAATTCATAAGCTTTGAGCCGTTAATTGGCTCTGTGGGGAAAATAGATCTTGATGGAATTCATTGGGCCATAATTGGAGGGGAGAGTGGATTTGGATTTAGACCTGTTCAAAAGGAATGGATAATGGAAATAATACGACAATGTAAAAAACAAAACGTCAAAGTATTTTTCAAACAATGGGGAGGGACAAGACCAAAATCTGGTGGAAGGATCATAAATGGAAGAACTTACGATGAATATCCAAAAATAATAAAATCAATACCTGCTCTTTATGCTCGATAAACTTTGAGCAAAAAACCAAAAAATACATTTGATCCTTACAATTGGTCAAAAAAGAGAATCAATACTCTGATGGATAAAATATCTTCAATCAAAAATGATGGATTGTCTTTATCTCCCGGTCAAATATGGTCTTTGAAAAAATTACTTTTTCTTGATTACTATGCTAGAGCCTTTGTTACTATAATACGAAAAAATGATTTTCAAAATTGGTATTATGTGGATACACATGCTGGTACAGGAATGATAGGATTTGAAGAAACAGATTTGATAAAGGAAAGGTTTCCTGGTTCTCCATTGGTAGCAGCATTTCGTTCACCAGAGTTTTCTTTCACTCATTATTTTTTCTCAGACATTGAAGATAAATCAATTCATTCTCTGAAGGAAAGACTTCAATCTGTAAAACCTTTGACCGGAGCGATAGATTATACAGCTCAGGTGATGGATTTCAAAAAGACTGTAGAGTTTATAGAAACCAAGAAAAAATTTGGCAATGCTTTTCTAATTTTTGTAGATCCCACTGGATATTCTGAAATAAAATGGGACTTGATGAAAAAACTACTCGCAATTAATACTGCTGATATTGTTTTTACATTTATGACTTATTCTATTGCTCTTAACAAAGAAAATACGATGGAAAACCTTGCTACTGAACAATCATTTAATGAATTTTTTGGCAATCAAGATTGGAAAAAATGTGAAGATGGAAATGCTTTGGTTGAATTATATCGTCTACAAATGTCTCAATTTAAAAAATATGTTGAGGTAATTCCGGTCTTTCAAACTGGAGAGCGTAAACTGTATGATTTGATCATTGCAACTAATAGCAAGGGTGGAAGTAATGTTATGGAAGATACAAGAAGAATAATGGAGGTAACGACGACTGAATTATTCCGAGACGCATTAAAAGTTATTACTGGAAAAACTACAGATCTTACACAGTTTTTCGGAAATTCGAATCCTAGTTGACTGACGTTATTTATTCTAAAACAGGCCTGACAAAAAGAAGATTTTGACTCAATAATTTAGTATCCTGTACAAAAATGAGATCTATGATCTAATTTTTAATCCCTTACTACAAAAGGAAATGGAGTATTCTATGAAGAAAGAAAATGTCGTAAATGGTCAAATCTCAAAACAATCTACGGTAGATCTAAAAAACCATGATCACAAGTCTCATCTCTAAACGTCCGTAATGCCAAAAAGTTCTCCATTTCTTGCCTCTATAACTATGCTACTGCTATTTTCTGGTTATAACATGCTCCTATATCCATAAATAGTATGATCGTGTTAGAACTTTCTAATTGTGGGAAATCATATGAAAGTATTACTAGTTGATGATAATGACACCATTACCGAGATGATGTCAAAGTACCTATCCGCCAAGGGACACCAGTGCTCTGTTGCAAACGACGGTAGGACCGGTCTTGCACTGATCACAGAAAAAAAGTTTGATGTCGTACTGCTTGACTTGGCCATGCCAGACTTTACTGGAATAGATGTCATAGAAAGTCTGCACAAGAGCGGCAAGATAAAAGAAAACAAGATAATCCTGTTTACTGCTTCCTCTGTTACCGACGGAGAAATCGATGCCTTGATAAAAAAAGGCGCACACTCTTGCCTGAAAAAACCCGTCAAGCTTGCAGTGCTCTTGCAGGTAATTGGGGGCTGAATAAAATTACTGACAGCGACGGCAGCGATAAAAAACATGACGGATCATCAAGTGATGATACAAGAAAAATTAAAGAGCTAGAGCAAGAAAAAGTTCTCTTCAAGGAAATAAACGATCAAGTCTCTGCACAAGCAGACAATCTTGAAAAATCACGCCATGACTTGGAAATAAAGCTAGGCCAAGAATCACAAAAATCAAAGGAACTAGAGCAAGAAAAGATCATACTCGAAGAAATTGTTGACAGCGCTGAAAAAACTGGACTAACGGTACACAAGAAATACTATTCTTCCATGGCAGCAGTTGCAATTGCAGTCTCGCTTGGGTTTGTGGGGTATACATATTATGAAAATCAAGTAATTTCGCATACCGTACTTCCAATACAGCAAAACTACAACTCTAACTATCTGATACAAAACCTGCAGGGTGATACCGTTAACACCTGGGTTGCATGGAATATAGCAAATGGGAGAATAATACATATTCATGTTACTAATACCGCAAATGTTCCACAGAATCTCATTGATGCAATAAAAAATGCAATTTTATCCACCCAGACTGTAACCATTGATGACTCTCTTACAGGAAAGGGACCAAAGGGCTCTTCTTCTGTATATTATGTTGGCTGGGAGGGTGCAGTAGAAAATGCATCAGCAGCACCAACAAAAAGGTACATACCGCAACAGTTTGACATCAATGGTTCCCCTGATGGAGTCGGAGATATAGAAATAATTCTTACAAATGACATCAACCCTGACGGATATTCAGGATACACAAGATCAATTGTAGATGGAAATGAAATCCTAAAATCTAAAATAACAATATTCAAGGTAAACACGCTTGACCCTGACAGGCTGTCATCAATCATACGACACGAGTTTGGACATGCAATGGGACTTGGACATTCTACTGCTACAGAAGACCTGATGAGCCCAATGCTGCCAGATTACCCGTACATTTCAAGTTGTGATGTTGACACCCTGAAGGGCTTGTACAATGGAGACCAAAACAGCAAGGTTGTGTGCCAAAAATAAGCAACTTTACCATCCTGGAGCATATTCATGTTTAAGAAAACAACCCACACAAAACTGATTGTCATAGCTTCCCTTTTGCCAATCATATCGTTTGGAACAGTTGGCGTTATTTCATACTATGAGATAAACAGCTTTATCGACGATGAAAATTGGGTCAGGCACACTCACCAAGTCATTGAACAGTCAGATGCAATAGAAAAAACCATGTTGGATATTGAGACTGGCTCAAGAGGATATGCAATAACTGGCAACCCAATATCTTTAGCACCGTACACTTCAGGCATATCACAAATTACATCACAGCTTGATTCAATTCGCACACTGACTACAGACAATCCAATACAGCAGGCAAACATTCAAAAATTAATTCCTCTAGTTGAAGAAAAAATATCATTTAGCAACAAGACAATTGCTTTGCAAAATAATACCGGTAAAGATGCCGGAGTACAAAATGTTGCAACACTTGAAGGCACGCGCTTGATGGACAACATACGACAGGTAATAGGTGACATGAAAAATGAAGAAAATACTTTACTAGAACAAAGAGCAAGTGTATCTCAGGCGTCTGCCCAAAATACATCCAATACAATAATTGCAGGAACTGCAATTGCAATCCTGATTACCATGATCTCTACCATCGCAATATACAAAAAGATGCAGCAAAGAGACCAGATTGAAAAGGTAAACATCGAACTACACTTTGAAACAGAAAAGCTAAAGGAGCGAGATAATGCCAAGGCAGAACTTTCTGCAATGGTATCACACGAGCTAAAGACGCCGCTTGTTACAATAAGTGGATATGCAGAAATGCTCAAAGACGAAGCGGTGCTTGGGGCGCTAAACAAGGAGCAAATACATGCAGTGGATACAATTAGTTCCCAGACAGTCAAGCTTGAGAGGCTCATCAGTGATATAATGGACGCACAAAAGATGGACCTTAAAAAAATGAAGTTCAACAAGAGGGACTTTGCAATTGATGACCTCATGGATGAGCAAATACAGATCCACTCAAAATTGATGGATGAAAAAAAGGTGCGTTTTACAAACTCTACAAAGGAAAAATTGAAAATAAAAAGCGACCCTGACAGGCTAAACCAGGTGTTTGCAAATCTTATCAAAAACGCAGTCGACTTTGTACCTCCAAGTGGTGGTACAATAGAAATCAACGCTGCAAGAAAGAACGGGGATGTTGTGTTTTATGTCAAGGACAATGGCAACGGAATCCCCCAAGAAAAGCAAGATGGACTGTTCAAGAAATTTTACCAGATAGACACGTCTTTGAAAAGAAGCCATGGTGGAACTGGCCTTGGCCTTGTAATCTGCAAGGGAATAGTGGAGGCTTTGGGGGGAACCATCTGGCTTGAAAGCCAGGTTGGTAAAGGCACCACCTTTTGGTTTAGAATTCCAAACAATGGATCTGCAAACCATGATCTAACCGAGGTGTGATGCCATCAAGAAGAGTCTTGGTACTGCAAAAAAACAAAAAAAGAATAAAAAACTAGATGAAGAAATATCCCACAGACTAAATGAATTAGAACAGCAGACAATAATTTTATCCGGAACAAACAAGTTGCTTGAAGAAATGATGAATGATTTTGAGGTGGAAAGCACACAGCAACTCAAAAATGAGATTCACAAAGTCAGAGTAATGGAACAAAGATATCATAGCTTGTATGATGGCTCGCCCATATTGTTTCGTACCATTGATCTAAAGGGAATAATAATGGATTGCAATGTGTTCTATGCAGACAGCCTTGGATATGCAAAAAAAGAGATAATCGGAAAATCCATTTTTGATCATACTGCAAAACAAAGCATTGCCACATTAAAGAAATCTTTTCAACAATGGAAAAAAATAGGCATTGTCAAAGGCAAGGAGATTTGGATGCAACGAAAAAATGGCACAACATTTCCTACACTGCTCAGTGCAACTAATTTATTTGATAATGAAGGTAAGCGAATTGGCAGTAATACTGCACTACGAGATATAACGGAAATCCATGAGGCAAGAAAGAAGCTCAAAGCACATGAATCACAAATGAAAGAACAGCTAGTCCAGCTAAAAAAACTAGGTGCACTCAAAGATGATTTTTTGACAATGATAACCCATGAGCTAAAAACACCGCTTGTTCCAATAATGAGTTATGTGGATATCATGTTGTCAGAAACATTTGGAGCATTAAATGAAGAACAAAAAAAGAGGCTTGAGATAATCCGAACCAGCACTCGATCGCTTTTAAAATTAATTTCTGATATTTTAGATAGTCAAAAAATTGAACTCGGTCAGCTGGTATTGAACAAAGATGTGTATGACTTGGGTACCATAATACGTGATGTTGTTGACAAGATAAAACCTGATGCAGACAAGAACAATATTGAATTGACTGTTGATTTAAAAAAACAAGTTATGGTATTATGCGATGATTCTAGGATGGACCAAGTCTTATCAAACTTGATCCTCAACAGCCTGGATTTTTGTCCAAAACAAAATGGGAAAATAAGCCTAAGGCTAGACTCTAAAGGCAATGACGCGCATATTGTTGTAAAAGACAATGGCATTGGCATAGTAAAGAAAAGCATTGGCAAAATCTTTGTAAAATTCTACCAAGTAGACGCCAGACTGACTAGGGAACATGGAGGCACAGGGATGGGACTGGCAGTATGCAAAGGGATAGTGGAAGGGCATGGGGGAAAAATATGGGCAGAGTCTGAAGGGCGCGGAAAAGGTGTGGAAATTCATGTCTTGTTACCTCTGGCACACAAGTCCTATATCTTTACACCAAAGGACAAGCCAGATGGATCTGTATCTGAAAAATAAAAAGCGATCAATTACCTCCGAATTAAAATAAATTCCAATTTGGAATTTATTTGCAGAGAAATATTCCACACTTGATATTAACAAATGGTATGATATCATATCTAGGTAGACATGTATAGGATCTGCATCAAATCTAGGATCGCTCTTTCTTGAAACTACATACAAAGTATTTTCAAGAAAAATTAGGCAAGCTCCCTGCTGAGCAGCTGTGGGTTATAATTGAAGAGTTGATAGAGCCACATCCTAACTCATTTGACAAAAAATCCATGAAGTACGATGAGGTGCTTGAGCTTGCAGTTGTGCTAAAGTCATCTGATGAGATATTCAAGAACCTAGAGCAGATTGCCATCATGAAAAACGAACTTGATAATATAAAATAACAAACTGTATCTAGTACCGCACAAATTCCTGCCCTGGTTAAGTCTATCGATAAATTCTCTCACACGATTTATAATGAAATCACATCAAATTAAAAATAACATGACTATAACCGGTAAAGAATCTGATCCTAAAGTATCGTCTTCTGCATGGCTTTCCCTTGCCATAGTCAGCGGTCTTGCACTTGTTACAATGTACGGCGAGACAATGGTCTTGCCTGCAATTCCGAATTTCATCAGAGACTTTACCATATCATATAACGTATCATCGTGGATCTTGTCATCATACCTTATTGCAGGCGCTGTAATGACTCCAATTGCAGGCAAGCTCTCAGATGTCTATGGAAAAAAGAAGGTGTTGCTAGTTGTGATGATGATATATTCTGCAGGAATCCTGGCAGGAGGATTTTCAAACTCGTTTGATACCATGATACTTGCACGAATTGCACAAGGTGTGGGAATATCCATGTTCCCAATAGCGTTTGGTATTGTGCGTGATATATTCCCAGTAAAAAAACTTGCAATCGCACAAGGAATTTTTACATCAACATTTTTTGGAGGCTCTGTTGTGGGGCTGATAGTTGGTGCAAGAATAATTGCAAGCTATGGATGGCATTTTACATTCTTCTCTGTATTTCCAGTTGCAATCATTTTGGCAGTTGTCATGTCAAAGTTTATCCGTATCCCAAAATCAGAAGCTTACGAGCAACCGCCAGGCCTTGATATACCTGGTGCAATCACGCTCTCTGTTACTGTAATTTTATTCCTGATGGGTGTATCATACCTGCAGGAAATTAGCCATGGAAATCTAGATTCTATCCTATTTTTTGCGGGAGCTACAGCATCTATTGTAGCATTTGTCATGGCAGAAAAAAGAACATCTCATCCACTAGTTGATTTCAAGGTTCTTGCAAATAAAATACTCTTGCCAACAAATGTCATACTCATGATAGTTGGGATATCAACATTCATGGTATACCAAACAATTCCGATTCTAATCCAGAGCCCACAACCGCTTGGATTTGGGGGTGATGCTATATCTACTGCAAACGTCCAGCTGCCGTTTATGATAATATCGCTTATTGTTTCAGCAGCATCAGGGTTTATCGTGTCAAAGGTAGGAAATTTCAGGCTCACTGCACTTGGGACTATTGTATGTACAGTAGGATTTTTTGCACTGGTGACATTCCACTCTACAGAATTCATGATATCTGCCGCACTTGGAATAATATCAGTAGGATTGTCGTTTGCATTTGTTGGCGGATTTAATATAATACTGGTGTCATCCCCGCAAAAAATGGAAGGAATATCGCTTGGCATGTCAGTTCTGCTTATTCTAGTTGGCCAGTCCGTTGGACCATCAGTTGCTGGAATGTTCCAGCAAATGTACCGCCAGACAATTCCAACCATACCTGGAGCCTTTCCGTCTGCGTTATCATACATGCAAATATTTTCATGCTCTGTGATTCTCTCGCTTGTTTCAGTTGCACTGGTTGTTGTTTTAAAAAATAATATAAAAGCACAGAAAAATAATATTGCAAGCTGAAAAAAACATGAAACTTGAAATCATAAACGACTTGCTGCAAATCAAATTCACCACTACAGAAAAGATCTTGGCAATACATGGCTCGATGCAAGTTCCACTTTCTCATATTGTCCAAGCCACAGGGATGCTTTTAGAGCCAACATGGATGCAGATAAGAATGCCTGGAACAAACCTTCCTGGAATAATCAAGGCTGGAACATATTACACCAACAGGGGCAAAGAGTTTTGGTACCTCACACGAGGAAACGAAGTTCTCAGACTAGAACTCAAGGGCCAATCCTATGATAGAATCATACTTGGGGTAAAGGACAGTTCATTTTGGACAAGCAGGCTTGGAATAAAAAAATAAAAAAAATTGTAGATTGCAAAAATTATTGGTGATAATCGCTGCCAAGGTATGCGCCAGAGTTCATGTCAGTTGACGGTACGCTACTATTTGTATTCGTACATCCTGTCTGAAATGAATAGCAGTTAGTTGTGCTGGGTGGGACATGTGATGCGTCACTTACTCCTGTGTATGTACCAGGTGTTTCCCATCCCGATGCTGACAGCATTCCAATCGCTATGACAAGCGTGCCACCGACACTTGCAGCCAAGATGATTAGAAGTGTTTGTTTTACCATTATACTTGGTACGCGCTTTTTTCATTTAACCATTACTAAACGATGTTCTTTGGGACAAATGACACTACGCACCACAACATTTGGGTTGCTAGACTGCAAACTAGAATATCTTCATATCCTGAGATTTTTTTGATTGAACCGTGGATGTAAAAATAGGATGCACAGGCTGGAGCTACAAAGGATGGATTGGCCCATTATACCCAAAAACAATGCCAAGCACAGACTATCTCAAACACTATGCCAAAACATTTGACATTACAGAAATAAACTCGACATTTTACAAAATCCCTCTGCCGTATACTACAAAGAAGTGGTTTGACAATACACAAGAAAATTTCATCTTTACTGCAAAGCTACCAAAGCAGATAACTCATGATGCAAGACTGAGGCCTGGTCCATACCTTGACCAGTTTCTAGGTTCCATCAAGCCTCTTGGTTCTAAAATGAAGATACTAGTTATCCAGTTTCCACCATCGCTTTCATTTGAAGAGGCAGAAAAAAACTTGGATAAAATGGTAAACCACCTTCCAGAAAATTACAGATATGCTATAGAGGGAAGGCACCCATCGTGGTTTACTGAATCCTCATACCGATTTCTCTCGGACAGAAAACTCTGTCTTGTGTGGAATGAGGTCCAAGGCGTGCTAAATCCTGCTCATGCCACAACAGACTTTGTCTATCTTAGATTAATTGGTGACCGCTCAATTCCAGAAGAAAAGTTTGGAACAATACAAAAGGATCAAAAAGAATCAATAAATAAATGGGTCCAAAGACTTGACGAGATAAAAAATAAAGTATCCCTTGCAGTTGTAATGGCAAACAACCACTTTGAGGGATTCTCTCCGCACACTGCAAACAAGCTCAGGCTTGCACTGGACCTCGGAGAAATAACATGGTATGGCAAAGACCAAGTGAAACTGTTTTAATTTTCATGTTATTTCTCCAAGTGTGATTATACCGTTAGACAAACTTGTCTTTCAAACTAGAAACAAACTGTACCAGCATCTTGGCTAGTTTGAGAATCAAGTAGGCACTGCCTCCAGGACAAGATCATTTACTGCACGAATTACCGTGTCTATCTCCATTGGCTTGTAGAATATGGCTGAGGGTTTTAGCACATGTAGTTTGTTCATTGAATCTTGCGTAGTGTCTCCTGTGATAACAATTACACTTGCATCATGGTTTACCTTTCGTATGTGTTCTAGTGCGTATATTCCGTCATATTCTGGCATCATTACATCCAAAAACACAACGTCTGGCCCAAGTTTTTTGTACAACTCTACTGCCTCAAGCCCATTGTATCCCTTACCAATTACTTCGATCTCGTTTATCTCCAATAATTCCGTCATGACATCAATTGTATCAATGTCATCATCTACTACGATTGCAGTTCTCATGTATGATATATCTCACACTTGTACGTATTTACAAATTACACATGCTAATTATGTAATTTACATACCTGTAATGGTATCTCACAAGTCACATTATTTTTGATTCAATTCTGGATGTTTTCTCTGTATTTCCAATCTTGCATCTTGGCATGTGAATTTTTTTCAAATGGCGGCTGCAGCACTTGGAACCACATGTGGGGCACTTCCATACTGCCTCATTGTCACAAATGTAGCACGTTTCCATGTACTGGATTGTTGCCTTGCCTATTTTGAATTTTGCGCCAAGAATTCCATATCCTACGTGTTCCATGTTCTTTGATGGATAAAAAAATAATCCCAGCCTGTGGAAGAAACTATCTTATCTAAATTTGTTCTATGGATCTTTCGATCTCACCATAATTTGCAAAGCGATCTATAAGATCAAGTAGCACAATGAGATCTATTCACAGAATAAACAAATTGTAAAAATACTTACTCTCTTGTATGAGAAAAACTGACAATAGATGCAAGGTCGGTAAACTACGATCCGCACAAGTGAGCACTGGGTAAAATGGCGGCATCACAAATCTTTACCCATGATACAATGATGAGGGATCTGATTGGAGTGCATGTGGAAAAAACTCTGCTCAATAGAGACATGGAAACTTATGAGAAAGTAGTACAGGTGCTCAATGCAGGAAAAATCACATTTTCTGATTGCTATGAATATCCGGCAATCCTAAATGCGATCCTAAGACAATCCTGTGGACAAGACCACAAAACTGTAGTGCAGGAAATAAAAAGCAAGTTACACGACTTTGAAGAACAAAAAGGCGTGGCTCGATTCATGGAAATTTTGAGCCTATGAAAAACATGGTACACGTTTCTTCATGTGCCATGCCTGTATCCACAATACAAAATCTAGAGAAATTCCTCTGATCTTGTATTATCTTGTATACAGATTTACAGTCTATCATGCATCACCTTGAAATCCTTGGCAATCCTGTATGCCATGTTCTGAAGCTTGGTCACCTGGACTATGTTTGAGCTTCCCTGGCCAATCTGTCTCATTATTGTCATGCACTTGTGGATCCTGTTGTGGTCTCCGAGGTTGTCTTTTTCTGACCACATGTCAAAACAGTCGTCAAATTCTAGACAAAACCTCAGGATGAACTCATGCCAGTTGCTAAATTTTGTAGAATATCCAATGGCGCTTGCAAGCTCATGGAACTCGTTGCTTCTATCCATTAAGAGCATGTCAAGTGATCTTTTTGTCTTGGAATCGATTTGATATACTCCAGTTGATGTCATGCAGTATGGTACATCCTGAAAATATTAAGCACTAGGAATACACTGCAATCATGTGCAACAGGTTTTTGCTAGTTGCAAAAGTAAAATTATTTTTTGATGTGTGATTCTCTGCAGAAAATTACCATCCGCGCTGGGCTAGTATCTGTGCAACTTGTGGGTATACACATGCTGGAGAGTCATCCTCTGCCTTGATTATCAGAGTAAAGCCTTGCTTGCATTGCACATCTTTTGCCTGCACTCCTGACTTGACTTGTTCAAGTGGAGGCAGTACATTTGTAACATTAGTTGGTATCGGTGGACCTGATGACACACTGGCATTTTCTTGTGGACTGGAATAGTTCAGTGGATTGGCCAAGTCTTCAGGTGCCCTGGTCATGTTGTCTTCTTGTATTGTATCTCCAGCAGCGGGATTCAAGTTTTGCATATCAGTAGAGTTATCCATTGGATTTGGAATCATGCTTGGATCAGTAGAGTTGTCTTCTGGAATTGGTCCAGTATTTGGATCAGTATAGTTGCCTTCAGGGATTGGACCAAGATTGGAATCATCAGGTGTTTGTGCAAATACGCTAAATTTTGACTGCAAATCAAATGCATTAAAAGATAAAACAAGAATTACTGTAATGCTCAAAATAAGTATCGGAGATACTAGTTTGTGCTTCATCTTACATCCTGTATAATTTGCCAACGGTATCAAATACTTAAGAATTACTGATGAAACATACTTGCAAATATGATGTCTATAGTATTCGTGTATTACACCGTAAGATAATTGCGCGGGACAAGCATAGGAAATAAAACTTTCTCCTTAATCTCACGGTACTTTGTTAATTGACAAAGTTCCGCAATTGATTATATGTCCAGCACACAACACATGGCAAGAAATAACATGAATACCACAAAAGCGACAAAATCATCTTTGACAAAAAAGACTACAGTATTTGCAATAACTGCTGTACTGTTTGTATCAGTCTTTGGAGGCAATTTGATGACTTTGCAGGCAATGGCTGACAGTGGAAACGGCACAAGTTCCAATACAAGTTCGCATACTTCTGCATCTAGTGCGCAAGCTGCAAGACAAGTCTTAAGACAAACATTGCAGACAGATGCAATAACATACAAACAAGCTGTACAAAATGCAGATCTTGCATACAAGCAAACATCTCAATCTGCACAGCTTGCACATACGCAGGCAGTTCAGGATGCAAACACTGCATACAACCAAGCAGTCCAACAAGCACGCTCTGCATACAATACTGCAATTAGCGGTGCACATGGAAACCCAACTGTAATTGGTCCTGCCATGGCAACAAGAGACCAGGCAATAGCAACAGCACAGACTACAAAAATAAATGCAGTTGTATCAGCTGATGTTACTCGCGACAAGGCAGTAGATGAAGCATGGTTAACACACCAGACTACAGTCTATGGTTCCCTTGCAACACGTGATGGCGCAGATGGAACAGCACAAAGCACATTTTACACCACAATTGGTAATGCCACACTTGCAACCCGTTCCCAGACAATAGGTCAGGCACATGTAACTGCAGACAATTCAATTTCACAGGCAAGACAGACAAGAATCACAGCAGTTGAAACTGCTGATGTAGCAAAAGACCAAGCAATTGGTACTGCACAGACTACATACATCACTGCAGAAGTTACTGCTCACGTTGCACTTGACAATGCATATACCAAGGACAGCAAGGCTTGGAATACTGCACTCCAGTCCTATTGGAACTCTTTAGCTCCACTAGCACAAACACAAGATGGAGCAATTGCAACTGCCAACGCAAACCACGTATCTGCTGTTGGTACAGCTGATTCTACAAGAGACCTGGCAATTGATCAGGCATATGCCACAATGTACGGTTCTATCTCGGCAGCTTATTCCTAAGCCGTATAGACCAATCCTTATTTTTATTTTAAATTAAAAAAAATCTCAAGATGTTATAATAAAAAATGCATGATGATTCATGAATAAAAAAATAAAAAAGATTTGGGGGTGTGTACACTATTTGCCGTGCGAGTATACTGTATCTGCACTAAAGAAAGGACAGTTTACAATAAATCCTGCAACAGCAGTGTCTGTCATGGTATTCTTGCTTGTAATGTCATGCACATTTTCAAGAACAGTTGCCATCGCAGGATCTTTCCAAGTTACCACCTGAATTCTCCACATTGGGGAATAATATTGATCTCCTTGTTTTGCACTTGCTACTCCTGACTGGAATCCCAAAGGTCCGCTGCCTGTTATGCCGTTTGAAAACTGGTACAGGTCTGCTGCTGCACTTGAAGATATTGTGCTCTGGGTCTTGTTTGCCAAAACAATTCCTAGTGCATCTGCTGGACCTTTCTGTGATGCGTCAGTTACGATATAGTAAATTGTGGAACCATCAGGGCCAAATCCCCTGTGAGCTACAAAAGTTACCTGCATCTTGTCTGTGTCAATGTTTAGCACTTGGGCATTTCCATATGCACCGGATTCACTGATTGAATCTCGAATCTTTAGGTGGCCTGCAGGAATTGTTCCCTCCTTGTCGCCGCCCCACTGTACTATTGGACAGTTGACAACTATGGTTGTTGGAGTGATTGTAATTTTTCCTGCGTTGAATGCGGCCATGATATCATCTTCAGAACCCAAGACTGTGGCAGTTGATGCATCCTTCCACTCTACTAGATTTATCTTCCAAAGTGGGCTGTACTTTAGTTCTCCTGGAATTGAATCAACAACGTTGGGCTGGAATCCAAGTACGCCTCCTCCCTTGACACCGTTTTTGAATGCATAGATGTTTGCCTGCGATGATGCTGGGGCTTTGGCTAGTGCAGGTGCAAAGGTCACAGGAAAGTTGGTAAATGTACCTAGTGCGGTTGCTATTGTGGAATCAGATGCTTCTGTTGTGATATAGTACACATTTTTTCCATCATACAATCCCTTTACCAGTGGAATAACTATGGGCAGATTTGCATTTGATAATTTCAAAACTGAACCCGGGTCTTTTGACATCATGGTTTCATTTGACACTATGGAACCGCCGTTTGACATCATGGCTCCATTGCCTGACATCATGGAACCGCCATTTGACATCATTGACTGTGTAGACATTGTATGATTTATTTTTCCTGTCTGAGCTTGGCTGAGTTCTTGTTGTATCTGGGAATACTCTCCTGGTCCACAGATGTGATCTCCACACACTACAAAATTTCCGCCATATGTGAAAGTAAGTGGCTGGTCATTTGGTGCAGTATAGTCTCTTTTTGTAAGTGCATTTGCAGATGGTACATTCACAAAGGCAGTCACTGCAGAGATGGAAAGCAATGGAAGAATCAACAACACTCCCAAGCTACGAATTTTACTTGTCATTGCATCTTCCAAGTCGAGATTTTATAGATAAGACTTGTTCCAGATCTCATCCAAATTGTGCATTTGCACTTTTTAAAACTACAACCCTATGCTGTTGATTGGATTTCCAGAGTTTGCATCAATTATCAAAATTATCTTCTTGCCCTTGTGGTCATATTGTGCAAACCATATTGGAGCATGCAGCAGTTCTGCGCTTGAAACATCTTCCTGGGTTTCCATCTGTCTTATCATGTGGTATTTGGCGTGAACTGTCTGTGACTGGATCTGGTCTACAACGCCTTTTGCCTGGTTTTTTGCAGCATCCTCGTTGATATCGCCATTCAAGATTTTAATTGATTTTGGAACTTTTTTTGAATCAAAATCAATCCTGTTGTCAAGTGAAAATTCGTATCCATGAGGCTGGTATGCAGTCAATGACTTTACAGCAACCACGGGACAGTTGTAGCTCTCATTTACCGTATATGCCTTGGTTGCATTTCCTCCACCGCCCATCATTCCGCCTCCTCCCATCATTGAACCAAAGAGCATTCCGTCCATCATTCCTCCACCAAAACCTCCTCCCCGTCTTCCCCCTCCGCCGCTCATCGCACCGCCCATCAGGCCTGCCATGGCAACAGTTGCAGCAATGCTTCCAACCTGTACTGCAATGTCTGTTGCAATAAGATTTGTTTTTGCAGTGACAGGGACAATCCAGTATGGGACAAATGACAATTCAAGATCATCAAGCTTTGAGCTCTCTTGGAGGTGTCTGTGCAAAAGGCCCTTGTCAATCATTTGGTGGAGTCTTGCAGTGATCTGATCCTGGTCCATTATTGTAACTGGTAACATGGTATGCTTTGCAACATTTTTCCATCCCTTGTTTTCAAGACTGACACTGCTTCCACAGTATTCGCATGTGACTACCATCTCGCCGAACTTTGGAACAATTGGTGCACTACAGTTTGGACACTTTACTTCCTTTACTTCGGTACTTGCATCTTGCTGGGTGGATACAGTTGTATCTGTAGATGTGTTTGTTGCAATTTGTTTTGCACCGCATTTTACACAAAAGACTGCATCATCTGGAAGTTGTAGACCGCATTTTACACAAAACATTTTTTTCACCTAACTTGATTTTATCTCATTTCCACAATGAGAACAGAACTTGGAATCAACTGCAACTATGGTATTGCATTTTGGACATATGACTCCTTGAGGTTTTTGTACCGGAGGCTGCTGGGTCTCTCCACAGCTTGGACAAAAGTTGTTTGAGACTGGCATCATCATGGAACACTTTGGGCACTGCTTCATTGGGGGCTGGTACATTCCTTGGCCCATCTGACCTGCCATTGCATATCCAATGCCAGAGCCTGCGCCAAATCCAACTCCAAGGCCTGCCATGGAGCCTGCACCGCCTGAAGGATTCTTGGCAGCCTCTGTCATGGCCTGGCCTGCCTGATACTGCATGTAATTTACGCCAAGAACTGACATTTCTGACTTGGTGTTGATTGCCTTTTGCACCTCTTCTGGTAGGCTGATTGTAAGTCCTGATATCTTGTTTATCTCTAAACCGTATTGGCCAAAACTTGACTGGGTGTTGGCAAGTACAACTTGCTCAATGTTTTGCAAGTTTGAAGCCAAGTCTGTAATCTTCATTCCGCTTTCTTTCATCTTTCCAATTGCGTTGAACAGCAAAAGCACCATCTGCTCTTTTAGTCTAGATTCAATTGCGTCTGATGTCTGCATTGCAAATGTTCCGACAAACTGGTTTACAAAATTCTCAGGTGATGAAATCTTCCACCTAAACTCTCCAAATATTCTCAAGTTTACCATTCCAAGCACTGGGTCGACAAACTGGTAAGGTCCCTGTGAGCCAAACTTGCCGTCAATGTACCTGTTTTGCAGATAATACACTTCAGCTGCCTGCTGCACTCCGGTGAAAAACTTCAACAGCCCGCTCACTATTGGCGCATTAAAATCAGTCAGAGCATATCTATTTGGCTTGTCAAAATATGTCAAAACTTTTCCGTCTCTGAAAAATACTGCAATCTCGTCTTCCCGGACTACTATGTTATCATTGAGTCGTATCAATCTTGGAACCTTCCACATGATGTTGCCTTCCTTGTATTGTGATTCCCACTCTATTGTAGTAGAGCCAACTACACTTCCACCAGCGTCTTGATCTTTTTTACGTCCAAACATTTACTGACAATCTCCAGTTTCTACCATTTTTATCACTTTGTAACCAATATGTTTTCAACTGACTCTAGTCTCTGCTTCCAAGAGTGACTCAAGTCATCTAGCATTGAACTAATCTTAGATGTGATATCCTGCACTGATTTTCCTGAATTATAATCTGATATGCAACTTGAACATGCTGAAAAAATCTGCTCTGCAGTATTTACAAAATTATAGTCATACTCGTACAACTTGTTGAGAACACCATCGTCAATTCTTATGTTTGGAGAAATTCCCGCAGACCCCTGTTGGGCATGCTGTACAACACCTGAAATCTGCTGTATCTGAGATATTACATTTGCAACCAGTGTGAGATTTGAAAAATCTCCCTTGGCAGTTACGGCCTTTCTCAGGTCTTCAATTTTTCCCTTGGACTCGTTTAGATTGTCTGAGACCTGTTTTCGCAGCAATTGGTCGGCAGCCCTAATATCTTCAAGATTGCGGTATTCTCGCAGTCCTGGTATCTTTAGCTGTAATTTTTTCCAGGTGCCTCTGTTTTCAACTATCTTCTCGCGCAGGTCTGGATTATTTTCTGCCATGTGTTACTTAGCTATATTATAAAACTTAAAGATTCCGAGAACAATGTTACCTGATTGCACAAAATTTACTCGTGGATAAATCTACACTTGTTCCATAGCATCAAAGTCATATAATGCAAATATCCCCCCTAGTCTTGCACCATGAAAAAAACTGTCTTGTCGATTCTGGTTTCATTTCTTTTGATGTTCTGTTTTGTACCGTCATTTGCGCAAACAAATTCTACTGTCCAGGATTTTAAAACGCTGCAGCAGCAAAAAAACCAAAACAGCGCAAATTTATCCTATGCCGTATTTTATATCACAGAAAACGACAAGTGCTCTGATTCAGAATATCAGAGCTTGAAATTTTATCAAGTGGTGACAGATGAATATCTCTCGCTGTATGGAATACAACATGATCTGCAAGGCTCACTGTGTGTCCCTCTGAAAAGTTACCAGTCTTATTTCTCTGGACTGTCTACATACACACTTCCTGTTGTGATATCAGATGATACGGTAGGCCAGCAACTAGTCCAGCAGGGCTTTTACGGAATGTATCAAATAACAGGAACTGGCATGCAGTCAATCTATGTCTGCTCTTGTGACAATAAAACAGAGAGCTGGGCAGGTGCATGGATTTTGTCTCACGAGCTGTCACACTTTTCATTGCGATATTTTGGCGAGCCTGATGACATTGCAGTCAACTGGGTGCACTATATTCAAGCACTAGAAAATGACTGCCAGCAAGGAGATTTCTCAAAAATCTGTCCACAATATTCTGCATCTGTAACATCACCTTCCGGAAACCAGATTCCTGTGATGGTAATATACGGGCAAGGTCCATCCTCTGACCTTCCGGCAAATGCTCCGCAAAGTGAAGCTGTTACACTGCAAGAAAGTTCCATTGTTCCAACTCAAAATCCTGCATGCCAGACAAACCAAGTGTGTGCACTGCCCGGAGATTATATCAAATACCAAATCGCTACACCTGGCCTAAACCAAACAATACGATTTGATTTTACAAGCCCAACTGACAACAAGAATATTACAGTCAAGACAAGTGTGATACAGAACGGCTCACCTGCATCCGAGTCTGACATGCTTGATCTGACAAAATCATTATTCTTCAGACCAAATGGTCAGTCAACTAATTTCATGTACTTGCTTCCAATTCCACTGAAACTAAACAATGCATACCACCAAGGTGTGATGCAATTTAACAACTATACCAGAAGTGTCATGTCTGCACAAAACACCAACCAAACAAATTCAATTCTGGTACAAATTGACAAAGATACTGGAATATTACTAAATCTTGCAGTCTCAAATGTTGTAAACGTAAACGGAAAAACATCTGTTAACCAACAATCCTACAAACTTGTTGATACAAATAAAATTAATTTTTCAAATTATGTCACTGGCACGATTTTAATTCCGTCGTGGGTAAAACAAAATGCCAAGTTTTGGTCAGACGGTTCAATCCCTGACACGCAATTTATCCAAGGGATGCAATATCTAATTGAAAATGATATCGTAAAAATACCTCAATCTGGTACTGCCAGCAATCCATCTACTTTGATACCATCGTGGGTCAAAAATAATGCCAAGTTTTGGTCAGAGGGAATAATCTCTGATAACGAGTTTGCCGGGGCAATCCAGTATCTTATCTCAAATGAAATCATGCAAATCTCCGTTCCACAAAACAGCTCCACTGAAAACTCGTCTGGTTTACCAACCGGTAAAATCAAGATAGGAAATGTATCACTTGACGTTGAGATTGCAAATACTCCAGATACTCAGGTAAAGGGATTACAGTACCATACTCCATTGTCATACGGACAAGGCATGCTCTTTACATTTGCCCAGCCTCAGGAGATACCAATATGGATGAAAGACATGCAGTTTCCAATTGATATCATCTGGGCTGATGGCTCTGGAAATGTTCTGCGTGTGGAAAAGAATGCGCCGGCATGTACTGCTGATCCTTGTCAGGTGTATGGCCAGGACCTAACCCAGGCACAATATGTCTTGGAGGTGACATCAGGCTTTGCAGACAAGTTTGGCATTGATCAAAGCTCGCACCTGCAACTGCTGACGCCAATTCCGTGATGCAAGACTAGATTTTTAAATTCCACCAAAGCAATTCAATCCATGCCAAATAAAATCATGATAAATCTTGACAAGGCAATATACACCGAAGGAGAATATGTAAAAATAAAACTTGATTACGAAACACTCACTCCAAAACAGGCAATGCACTTGGTCATATTTGATCCGTCTGAAAGAGAGGCCTTCAGCGAAGACCAATACCTAAACTCGCAAAAAGGCTCATACTCTAACGTCCTCCGGTTTGATACAAAACAATGGAAGATTCCGGGAAGATACAAAGTTGCAGCATGGGATCAAGAAGGAACAAGAAAAGAAGTCTTTTTCCAGTTCAAGACAAAAGGCTCATAGATTATTTTCTAAATGTGCAAAAATTTTATTACATCAAGAACTATGTTCACCAATCCATAAATACATCAAAGAAAGGCAAAGATGTGTTGAAGACTGTAACACTTTTGGGATTTATCGCAATTGTATTTCTTGTATCATCAATGCTTGCAAGTCAGGCAAGTGCACAGTACCAGTCTCAGTCCGGTAATCGACAATTCCAAGGCACTCGAGTTCCTGTAAATGGTACATACACAAATTCTGCGTTTGGTGTTACAGTAACAATTCCTGATGGATGGAGCGGATATGAGATGAAGCGAACGAGTGGAACCACATCTGTAATGTTGGCCCTTGGAGGATTTCACATGCAACAAGGCGGACCACGTCCTGCGGTTATGATGATGGTCTCAATGTATCCCAGAAACTCTACAACCCCTACTCCACAATTTACTCCAAGAAATTTGCCTGCAAATGAAACATGCAATAATGATTCTAATACCACCAAGACTGTTAATGGAATGAGTCTTACTGATGTTGTAATTGACTGCTCTGGACAAATGACACTCAAGACAGAGTATGATTATGCAAAAACAGATTCTTCTTATGTTATACTTGGGTACCGTGCAAATTCCCAGTCAAACTTTGATTCTCAAATTGCTGCGTTTAACAGCCTGCTTGGAACACTCCTGATTGGAAACTCCGCAGGAGCATCTACTGTACCTGAATTCCCAACTGCCTTTGTAGGATTGGCAGTAGCAATAATGGTTGGAACAGTTGTCATCCTTGGACGATCTAAGATAATGCCAAACCGAACCTAGTTCTGGACATTTACACTTAGGTTGATTTTTGTGGACCACATGCTACGTCACTTAGATCTTTGCCGTCGTAAAGATCCTTTACTGCATTCATGTCACAGTCTGAAACAAATGGAAAGTTTGTCTCAATGATATAGTGCATCAAGTCTTCTTGGTCACTTGAATGTCCAAGTCCTAATGCATGACCGAATTCATGTCTTACTATGGCACCGAGTCGATCTGGTGACAAGTTGCCAACATCGTATATTGTTATTGCTGCTTTTAGCGTCTCTTGGTTGTCAGTAATGGATTTTGTATATCCTGAATATCCATCTGGATTCTCAAGGCTTGACAAAATTATTGTTATGTCTCCTTCTTCAGATGGAGACTGCATTATGTTGAATTTGGTTGGAATGTGAAACTTTGTCTTGTCATTTTGCATGTTATCAATTGCACCCTGCCATCCCTTGTAGTATACTGAAACAGTACCAACAGGTCCTCTATCCAGCAAAGAGTTGTCTATCTTTACAGACTCTTCTGAGAGTATGGCCTCTTTTATGGCGTCAATTTTTTCTTTTGAAACCTTGTCTGCATTTAATATGTTGACGTTGAGGACCTGATTGTCCACAATATGCCAAGGCTTCCATGTATCCACCGTATTGCCTTGCAGGTTTTGTATTAGATACTGTGTCTTAAGTGGACTGTTGTTAGAGTTGGAAAATGATTGTAAATCACTTGGCACATATGAAATAAAGATAAACATTGCAAGGCCAAGCGCTGCCACTATTGTAACATTTCGCAAAATCTTGTTTTTGCGCGGTTCGCTTTTCATTAATCCAGTTAAAACTTTCTTGTCTTCACGCAACTCACCAATTATTTTTTCCTTCTCTGATATGTCATGCTCAAGATGTGTTGTACCTGTCTCCATCTCATCCAGGCGTTTCTTTAGTTCCAGATTCATCTCTTTTAGAAGAGTTTTTTGAGATACTAGATCATCAAACAGCTCTTGTTTCATATGGGTACCGCCTTTAATGTGGATAATCTGTCCAGTATGCGCATTATTTCGTTAATATCATAAGGCTTGTAAATTATGGCAGATGCATCAAGGGCAATCAACTTGTCATGTGTGCTAACTGTCAAGTCTGCTGTAACCATTATTACGATGACATCAGACCTGATTTCCTTGATTTTCTCTAATGCGTATATTCCATCATGCCCTTCCATCATTACATCTAAAAATACCGAATCTGGCCTGAGTTTTTTGTACAGCTCTACTGCCTCCAATCCATCATATCCTCTTCCAATCACTTTGATTCCTTTAATCTGCAAAAAATCACACAGGACCGATACTGTATCCCTGTCATCATCAATTACTATAGTTGTAATAGAATTGTCATTACTAGTTGAGTGAGAATGAGAAAACGGTTTCATCAGTTATATGAATTCTTGAATATATATTAGATGAATTTTGTTTGGTTTGAACAAACTAATTTTTACCAACTACCCGTCCAGATCTAAAAAATACTGATAATTCAATAAATTCCATCTGGCTGAAAAGTAGGCTTCTTTTACCACTATGGTAAGAAAATGCGATCAAACTTTATTAAAACGGATGAGGTATTATTTCATTATTGAATAATACCCAGTGCTACCACTTGCTTGGCCTAAGGGAAGGTGCATCCATACCTGAAATACGAAGCGCGTATCGCAGACTTGTGCTAGAGTACCATCCTGACAAAAATACGTCAGCCAAAGATGGTGCAAAATTCAAATTGATAACAGAGGCTTATCGCACACTGCGTGTAAAAAACACAAGTGTAAGCAGAAATCCTGGTAACATGTATCAAAAACAATCTAGTACATATAAAAAGGTCCAGTCATGGAATTTCTATCTAAACATACTTTATGATATTATCGACTATGCTCAAAAAATAGTATATCAAAAAATCATTTGCCGATATCTGCCAAAATCAAAACCTCTTTTGATGGCATGCTACAGACTTGCATTACAATATTGTATAATGCCATTGTACGGTTTGATGGAATCTTCATACATCCATACCCATTCTCTTATCTTGCGTGTATCGTACCGGGGACTGGTAAGGGGCATATCACGATACCTTGGCCTGCATTCTTAGGGTGTACACAGATTTTTCCGCATGATTCATGATTGGGGTTTTAGGTATTTTTAAATAGAAAAGGTACCAAACAGATCGTGTTGCAATCTAGTACCAAAACCATGTTGTTGACAATATCTGTCATGGGTATAGCCATGGCATTTGTCTTGGGACAAGTGGTACCAGCATTGGCACAAACAATTCCTACATCAAGTAATCTAGTTAAACGAGATTTTTCCACTACTGATGATCAACATACTACTGCAATGTATGGTAACGACAAGGTATGTGGTGATCATCTATGTGCACCTGGTGAATGGGCAAAACTACAAGCAAGTCTAAATCAAGCCCAGATTGTACATCCTGCACCGAACTCTACAAAAACCGTATCAGTATCATCTAATGTTACAACTACTGTATCAACAAACTCTACTTTACCAGTTCCATCTACACCTGTAACGCCAACTCCAGTACCAACACCAATCCCAAGTCCACCTACTACACCAGCTTCTGTCTGCGCTGCAGTAAAGATGGCCATTGGTAACTCTACCGTATCATCTGTTACTGCTGCCAAAGTAATGTCTGATCTTGGTTGCAGCTAATAATATTTCGTAGAAACACTCTAAATATTTACAAATAATCAAGATATGCCTAGCTTGTTTTTTCTGAACATACAACATGTATTGTTATAGTAATTCGTATCATGTTTATGTCCGGTACAACTAGCAAAACAAAGATGCAGACAGGAAAAGAATCCACGTTCAAGTCTGTTGCTAACAAAAGAAATCTCCAAAATAATCAATCATATCGCGTTGATGAAAATACCGCTCTATCCAATCTGGATGAATTCTCTGAGCAAAACTATCAGGATCTGTATGATAAAACCCCCGGTCTATTGCGTTCTATAACTGTTGATGGGATAATCTTTGCATGCAATGAATTTTATGTAAAAAAACTCGGGTATCAAAAAAATGAGGTAATGGGAAAGTCTATCTTTGAGCACACTGCGGAAAAAAGCATCAAAAACCTAAGAGATGAAATGGCACGCTGGAAAGCCACTCATAAAGTATCTAATCTAGAGATCTGGATGCAAAGAAAGGACGGGTCAACCTTTCCAATTCTGCTAACTGGAACAAGCTTGTTTGACAAGGATAAAAAATTGATTGGCAGAACATCTGTTCTAGTTGACCTGACTGAAATTCATAAAGCCCGAAAAATGCTAGATTCCAATCACGGGCAAATAAAAAAGCAGATTGACGAACTCAAAAAATCAAACACGCTCCTTGTAAAGACTGAGCAAAAATACAGGGATCTGTACGAAAACTCACCGGATCTTTTACGAACAATAAACTTGGAAGGGATAATTATTGACTGCAACAACTCTTACTGCAAGTATCTTGGATATACAAAAAAAGAAATAATTGGAATGGCTGTGTTTGATTTTGTAGCACCTCAAAGCACAGATGCATACGTGAATTCATTTGAAACGTGGAAGGCTACTGGAACTGTTTCAAATAAAAAGGTCTGGTTCAAAAGAAAGGATAACTCTGAGTTTCTTGGACTGATAAACGCCACTAACTTGTATGATTTTGATGGAAAATTAATTGGAAGTAACACTACGATACGTGACATAAGTGACTTGCATGAGATACGAAAAACTCTTGAGGATAGTGAAAAAAAACTCAAGCAACGAAACGAAGCGCTTACCACTGCATATGATCACCTGCTGGAAACAGAACAAAGATACCGCACCCTTTATGAAAAATCACCTGATCTTTTACGTACCGTTGACCTGGCTGAAAATATCGTTGACTGTAACGATGCCTACTGTTCAAGTCTTGGCTATTCAAGAGAAGAAATTATTGGAAAATCGCTTCTCACTCATGTGGCAGAAAAAAGCATCAAAGACCTAGAGGCTGCATTGATAGAGTGGGATCGTACTGGTTTTATTGAAAATAGAGAGATATGGCTCCAAAGAAAAAATGGTGATACTTTTCCAACATTGCTTCTTTCAACAAATCTCTATGATACAAATGGAAAACTGACTGGACGCATTGGCGCACTACGAGACATGTCTGCCATTTATCATGCTAAAAAAGAAATTGAAGAGCATAAAACAAGGAGGCTTTCTGCAATAGGGGAACTCTCTGCCCGCATAGCACATGATCTTCGAAACCCATTATCTGTGATAAACAACACACTTGAAATAATTAAAATCCAGAATCCAAATTTTGAGAAAGACAATCAGGAAAAGTTTGACAGAATTGAGCGTGCCGTAAAAAGGATGACTCATCAGTTAGAAGAGGTAATGGATTATGTTGTACCGCATCCACTGCACCTCCAAAATGTTTCTCTGCTTGATATTCTAAATTCTGCAGTATCAAATGTAAAGACAATTGGAACTGAAATCCACGTACCACAAAATGATGTAAGCGTGATGTGTGACTCTGAAAAGCTAGAAATTGTCTTTACAAATCTGCTGCTAAATGCAACACAGGCAATGAATAGCTGTGGAAGCATATATCTTCGAATAAAAGATGGCGTGGCAACCATTGATCACGGCAGAGGTTTTACCATAATTGAAATCGAAGATACGGGCCCTGGTATTCCAAAGAGTGTACTGCCCAAAATATTTGATCCACTGTTTACAACCCGACAGATAGGTACAGGATTGGGGCTTGTGAGCTGTAAAAATATTATTGAAAAACATGGTGGTTCTATTAATATCAAAACCGAAGTCAACAAAGGTACGACATTTATCCTCAGTATACCAAAATAGTAAATTTGAAAAAATGACTCAGTTGCTATATCTTTGAGACCTAGTCTCCTTCTGGGAATTGATAGAATGTAGGCATGTTCTGAGGAACGTCTCCGTACACCAGTACAATTTCATCATGTGCATTCATTACCGTATTGTTCAAGTTTGTGCTGACCAAGTTACCGTTTACAAAAATTTCTGGACCATTAGAAACTACAGGATATCCACTCTTAGTTGATTTCCAAATGTCAAAAAATTCTCCTATTGTAAAGTCTTTTTGTTGGGGTGATTCAATGTGAACGATACCGTCAGGCGTGTGAGTATGCAACCAATACAGGCATGTGTTTTCCAATCCTATCTGAGCAGGAACTGGAGCATGTTGGCCGTTGATAAAAATATCCATATGTGCATGAATGTGAAATGTTGTGTATTCTTGGGTTTCACAGGGTATGCCATCAATTGATGCAAAACTGCTGTCAACGGTATTGTCTGATTTATGCACGGCATAAGCTACACCTACTATTATGGCAGCAATGACTCCTAGTGCAATGAACTTGTTTCTACTAGAAGATGGTTTTGTTTTAATCTCCTTTGGGTTGCTCTTGTCTTTTTTTATCTTGGTCATGCTGTATTAGTACACGTTTTCAATTCAAGTATTAATATATTTCAACATGCGGTGATTCATAAAACTTCTCTAATGTAATGACTCAGATCATCTTGTAGGCTCTGTTGTAAAAATGCATGATGACAAGTCCTATTATTGCAGATAACGTTGTAACTGTAAAACCAACAGTAGGAAATGAAACCATTAGTGGCATAAACGATGTCCTTCTATCTATCATTGTTGCTGCAAAACTCAAAAACATTGATTTGAACATCATTTGATCATTGACCTGAGCTGCTCAGGGGTTGCATGCATGATCTCAAATTTTGAGTATGACTTATTCAATTTCTTGTTCATCAAGACAATGCTCATGCCTCTTGGTATCTCTTTTCGTGAACTCAAGAACCTCTGATATTGCTCTTTTTCCTCACTAGTACAAAATACGGTCTCATAGTTGCTTGAAACCCATATTTCGTCAAATACTTCTTCACTCATGCTCATCATGCCCTTAACTACGCTTGAGAACCTATAAGGAATTGCGACACATTGTTCAGTAACAAAGTTACTCTAGCTATATTCACTAGGTGTGACTCTTGCAAGCACGGCAAAACGATATTTTCAGTGAATTTATCTTTTAGTAAGGAATCCTACGTTTCTTTTTTTAATTGTAATCTGGTATATTATTGTCAGGCAAACGGGAAGATCTCCTGTGAGGAAAAAGAACCCAGATCCATCCCCATATGATGTGAACCTGTTTGCCTTAACTTGTAATCATCTTATATCCTGTATGTGATATATTTTTTGCAATGCCTGATCTTGATGATCTGACAAAAGCAAAGATAGTTGCGCTAATCTTGGATAAAAAGACAGAGCAGGCACTAGAGCAGCTGAGTATATTGTATAAAGTTGATACACCGCAAATCGCGGTTGGTACCATAAAAAAGAAACGAAGAACCGTCTATGCCGTATATGTTGTGCAAGAAAAAAAGATCTATGCATTAAACTCTGACATATTCTACAACCCGTTTATTATTTTACACGAGTACTATCATCATATTCGTTCAAAGTTTGGAACGCATAGGGGTTCAGAAAAACACGCAAACATGTATGCACAACAATTCATTGATTCATACGTAAGCATTGTAGAAAAATTACATCAAGACAGGTCTATGAAATCAAAATAGATTTTTTTATATTGTATTGTGGGATACGTCAAGATTTTTTACATGATTTATGGCTTTGAGCAGATTTTTTATCGTAGATGAAAAACTTCCATTTACCATGATTACAAGTGTGTCCTGTCCAGTTGGTATTGATATTATCCTGAGGTTTTCCCTCTCTGTAATTGTATATTTTACCGGCCCAAAACTCTCATCATAATCATGCTGCATCGATTGGTACAGTGTGAGCGACATGAAAAACATCTCCTTTTGCTCTTCTGAGAATTTTAATCCATTCTTTGTTCTCTGGTCTACAAGGCGACCATTTCTGGTTACAAGTCCTACAAATTCAACTCCAGGAACTGTGATGTACTCATCAAGGTCTGCTACGGCGACATTTTGAGACATGCTTTTCAACTCTATAGTAATCGGCTCCGTTGCTAATAAAACTGATCACATTGGTGTGTAGTCACACATCAAGGCTCAATAGAATGTTGATTATAAAAAAATGAATTAATCCAAGATTAACAAGTATTATCTGCAAGTTTTTGTTACGTGGAATGATGATGAGAATTCCACATTTTGCAATTATGGCAATGTTGGCTGGAGTGCTCTTTGGTATAGTTCCAGTTGCAAACGCATACACATCTGATGCAACCAATTCGCCAATTGTGATATCTCCTGATACCTTGTCGCCAAACTCACAGGTCAATATCTTGATTCATGCACCTGATTTTAATTCCAATCCGTATGCCATTGATACAATTGGGGAAGGTGGAAGCAAGGTCGTAATATCAACAAGGGAAGCAAGCATTCCGTACCGACTTGTGGAAACAGGACCTAACACCGGAGACTTTGCAGGCTATATCATCTTGTCATCTACAACTTCACAGTGCTCACCTGTATGCGGCCCAACCGATGGATTTTTGGCAGCAGGGGGCGATGATGCAATCATGGTTACATTTATGGACGATAATGGGCGCATCATCGCAACTTCCTCGTCTGGCCAAAACCCTACTATCGTAAATCATGGGGCTGTGCCTGAGTTTTCCTTTGCGGGACTAGAACTGCTTGTGGGTGTCATGTTATTGGTATTAATCTCACAAGCGAACTTTATACGACAAAAATTCATCAATTAAAGACATGGGACCAAAAAAGAAGGCAAAAAATGCACAATGCAAAAGGTGTCTGAATCAATTTCTCGAAAAAGAGATCTATACAATTCAACAGTTCCAGTACAGAAAATCTCCCACATATGACTGGACAAGAGAATTCTTTACCGGATTGAAGATAGGTGAATGGGATTCTTTTTGTGAGGACTGTGTGTTATACTATGGAAAAATATCACACGATGCATGGATGGAGCGTTCCAAAAACAAGTGATATTATTTCAAATACTCGTCCATGAATGAAAGTGTCTTGTTCCATGCATCACTTGTTTGCTTTGGAGCATAATTTGCACCAGATGGATTTGCAAATGCATGGCCTAGTCCCGGATAAATATAAATCTGGTTTTTAATTCCTAATGTATCAAGATCGGATTTGAACTTTTTTATCATATCAACTGAAATTGACTGGTCCTTGTCACCATAAAATCCCAAGACCGGCCACTTGATTGCTGATAGTTCTGTAGTGTTTGTAATCGGCTGGCCATAGAAGAATATGGTTGCATCAAGATTATTGCTATCTAGTGCATAGTTTAATGACTGACTTCCTCCAAAGCACCATCCTATTGTTGCAACCTTGGTTACGTTATAGTTCTGCCTGAGAAGATTTACTGCAGAGCCAATGTTTACCATTCCCTTTTGCTCATCAAAAGAAAGCAAGAGTTTCCTTGCACCATCTGATGTCATAGCAACTTGTCCTGCATACAGATCTACTGCTAGGGCAACATAACCATGTGAAGCAAGCCCTCTTGCCATGCTCTTGATGTTATCGTTTAGACCCCACCATTCGTGAATCAGTATCACTCCTGGAAAGTTGCCTTTCTGCATAGGTTCTGCCAAGTAGCCAGTGGTATTTTCAAAGTACTTTACTGGTCCTGTCTTAATCTCAAGGGGTCCGCCATCAAACATGTCCGAGTTCTTGACGCCTCCAGCGGTATAATCCGGCAGGATGTGGATTGCCCAGCCTCTTTCAATCAATATTGCCTCATTGCCTTGCTTTACGCATGCAGGACTGCCATCGCTTTTTTTCATGACTAACTGCAAACCGTCTGGACAAATGATCTGGTCTATTGGAATGTGCATCTTTGCCTGCTGTAGTGGTGTTGACAAACGTATTTTTTCAGAAGCTGCATCCACGTTGTTGGCATACTGCAGTGTAAACCATGATGACGCTAAAACAATTATCAAGAAAATTGCAACTAGTTTTTGGAGCATAAAATGTGATATGCAAATTATAATTTAAACTTGAATTATACCTTCAAGGTAACACAATATCTTTGTCACAAACTTTACAATTGGATTCTGAAAATTACCTGTAAGACCATTACCATGTCGTATCTTTCATATGGAATCTAATTCTATATGGATAATGTTCTAAACATGTGATGCCGTAATGGAACCATGTCATCAATTGAATCAGAAGATATTGCAGAGCCTGTAACTTCAAACACTGAAACAATTCAAGAAGTTAAAGAAGATGCAGCAGATACAATAGACCAAGAAGAAACTCCTGAACTAGAATAATCACTAGTTTATTTTTTCCTAGTACATGCTTTCATTTTTCTTCTTTGGGTTTTTTATGTTTTGAAACATTGACACCAGTCTAGTGTGTAAAATTTGGTAAAACGTGTGCTATTCTTATATGCAATCAAGTGTATATACTACCCGTGTCCCAAATTGCACGATATCTGGACAAGATTCTAGAAAACGTCATGCATACTGACAAGCAAATCAGATATGCGACAATCTTTGACAATGATGGAAAAGAGATAATCACTAGCGTGCGTGAGGGAGTAGAGCCATTTCTAAATGAGGTCGATACAAAAGAGACACTTCATTATGCTGCAAATGCCTGGAAGATACGCCGAACCTTTGAGCCAAAAGTTGGAAAAGGTAAGTATGTTTTGGCAGTGTATGAGAAACTAAGGCGACTGACAATGCCTGTTGGAGACAAGTATCTCTTAATGGTAACATGGGGAATTGAAGGAGGCTCTGCTCAAATCATTGAACACCTGGAAAACATGTTTTCAGGCGATCCGACAAGAGATTGGTAATTGATAAAAAACTAACGAGTTCTAACTGCTGTCTACTGGAAGTAATTTTTCAATATGTTTTGGTAATGTGATGGTAAAGGTCGTGGGATTGTTTGATGCTTGTATTGTACCATGGTGCTGCTCAACTATATTTTTACAACTTGGCAGGCCAAGTCCTGTTCCGTGCTGCTTTGTGGTAAATAATGGCTCAAATATCTTGGTTAGAAGATCTTCTGGAATTGCAGGACCTGAATTTTGAATCTGGATCTGAACCTGGTCGTCAATTTTCTCAATGAACTTGATTGTGATTTTCCCCTCTGTCTCTCCAATGGATTGGACTGCATTAATTATCAAATTGTAAAACACTGATTCCAGTTTTACGTCATCAAAATTTAGCGTAATGTCATTTTGTGGCAATATTGTTTTAATATTGGAAGGAATTTTGATTGTCGCAATTGAATGAGCGATGACTTTGGTCAAAGAATGCTCTTCTAAATGCAATGGTTGGGTCCTTGCAAAATTTAGTATGTCTCCTATCATCCCGCTCATGTTAAAAATGGCACGGTCCATTCTTGCAATATGATCTAAAATTTCTGGACTGAGTTGATCTTTGTATTTTATGTTCAGCAAGTCTATTGAGTTTTTAATTATTGCCATCGGGTTTCTGAGGTCGTGGCTAATGTTTGAGCTCATTTGGCCAAGTGTTACAAGTTTCTCGATCTTTATGGTATTCTCAGTCTTGATTTGGTGGACTTCGTTGATAAAATCGCACTTGAAACCTACTGCCTCATGGTGTTTCCATATTGATTCCTCGTCTGGAGCATCCAGCACACAGTAAAGATTGCTTTCGTTTTTGTTGAAAAACAACTCTAGGTGGGTTACCCCAAACTCATCCTTGGGCAAATTGACAAGTCGTTCTATCTCCTCTTGTGTAACTCCTTTTGAATCATGACCATCGATAAATATGGGCAATTAAGATATAGATCAAAATGAATCATAAATACTTTGAGTATCATGTGTTGCAAGTTGCCAAAATAAAATGGTTTTTGTCATGCCTTTTGTCTTAAAAATAATTTAATCCTGTAATACTTGATGTGGCTTGCATTTCAAAAATTATATTATTATTGTATTTTGCTGTACTGTGATTATGCCATTTGTATAATCATCTGATGCAAAATCCCTTCTGCAAAAATCTTGTTATTAAAATAGGCCTAGATTGATTATGTTTTGCATGGGCACTGCTGACCATAATACCTGGTATAGTACAGGTAATGAAAGTGCAAAGCACGGAGATAGCGAGGATGCATTAATTGCATATGATAAAGCACTTGAGCTAGATCCAAACCATGTGAGCGCCTGGAATAACAAGGGAATTGTTTTGGCTAGACTAAAGAGATTTGAAGAATCCATTGTATGCTACGACAAGGCCATCGAATTGAATCCTCAATATGCAAATGCTTGGTACAACAAGGCAAATGCACTACGAAATTTTGGCCAGTCTCTAGTTGACAAGGCAAATGATGATCGTACAAATGCTCCCAAACTGGTAAATAGATCAATTGCGTTATTTGACACTGCGGACAAGTGTTATGACAAAGGCGACATCCTCTCGGGAAAAAAACGTGAATCTTGAAAAGATCTGCAATGATATCATGCAGTCTGATGAAGACATTACACTTGTTGCCGTCTCATATCGTGCAGAATACAGCTTCAAAGAGCGAGAGGGCGTAAAAAGTCTGCAAACAAGAGAAGAGATAGAAAAATCACTAGCCGATGCTTCATTGAGGTGGGTGACTCGAAGATCCCACAGGACACTTGGTGAGCCAATCTATGCCATGGCAAAATATGAAAAGGCAAAACGCATAACTGCTCCGCTTGGAAGATATGGCATAATTTTATGTGTAGTGCATCCAAATTCTGATGCAGAAAAGATTGCAACAGCACTTGTCAAAATTATAAAAAAATATCCAGACTTTTAAAATTTAGTACCTTTTCTATTGTATTCCTGTCGCAACTAATTGTAAATAAAATCTATCCCCCATAACCAGAGTTTCCAACAAAGTTTACACTTGTAGGAGTCCTGTATTCTTGCGTCATGTTGATTCCCTGGTCTGATGTTACATGCACTACATCAAGTGAGCTTCCATCTGGCGGTGAAAGCGAGATCTTTTCTCCGGGGTTCAGTATTGCAATGACATCTGGTTTTGCAGTGCCTCCATAGTATACGATAACATTTGTCAAAGCATTAGTACCTGTATTTTTGATGGCTACATGGGTCTCAGTTCCCATCTCGTCTTTTACTATGACTGGATCTATTGATATGTTGTACTTTGCAGATGTTGGAATTATTGGCAGAAAACTGAACACTAGAAATATTGTGACTGCTGCAAAACATCCTCCTATTGCTATTGAAAGAATGGGTTTTTTCAACTAGTATAGTTTGTCATCTAAATATTTCAATTCTGCTGTTGGTGTATTTATCATCAAGTTAGATTTTTCAACTATTTTTACAGCTAGGCACTAGATGTCACTTGGATAATCTATAATAAATGGCGACAAACCAATTTTTGCATGTCTGTAGATATATCACTGCCAAATTTTTTAGAATGCAAGACCATCCTTCCAAACGCGTGTTGGGTTGAGGCACAAAACGACCAAAAAGATGCAATTCTCTTGGTCTCAGTACCATGTGAGGATGTCTCTTCAATTATAACAATAGACATGAATGGAAAACGAAGCGAGATGTGTTTCTCTATAGGATCCATTGTAAAAATTGAGGACAACAAACTGTACTATAACAAAAATAGGCTTGAAGATTGTGATTCTGAAGAATAGTATTATGCGGTAATCTTGGTCTTGTTCTTAAACCGAATTGCTATGATGTATGCAAAAAATATCACAAATACGGCATTTGCAAGCAGCACAAATGGATTTGTAAAAGATTCTTGAAATGTTCCATATGATAGAGGGTTGGTCCAAAATGTTCCTGGGGAAAAGTAGATGTTTTGCCAGTATGACATTGAAGTTGCAGCATGTGCAAATAGTGCACATGCCATAAAAGAAATCTGTATTTTCTTGCTTGAAATATATCTTGCAAAACTCCAAAACCCATATGATGCAATGGCAATAATTGAGATCAAAAATGGCAGCATGTATCTTTCAAGTGATAGATCCCTTGCAATCATCAGTGTTGTAAAAAATGTGCTGACAAACCAAATCAAGACAAGTAACTCTGGGATACAGTCTTTGAGTTTTCGTATTTTTTGAATGACTAATGTCATCCCAACAAAGAAAAAGATGGTAAGCGGTATGCTGGAATTAGTGGGAGGACTGTTCCATCCGAGATTAAACGTAGAGTTGGGATATGCCCCGGGTATTGTATGCTCTATGGGACTTGGAAATAGAGTATAGTGGAATAGTGAGAGCATTCTGGTCGGCTCTAGTCCTTGAACTGTAGGATATGCAATAAACCACACATCTCGATTGTAATTGTCCATGTCAGACTTGATTGCAGTAACCTCAAGAACTGGATTTTTATAAAATTCTGGTTCTGTTAACAAAAAGCCAAGTATTGCAATAATAAAAAATACACCAACTGTCAAGCCGATTTTTAAAACATGTCTTTTATCAACTGGCCGTCCAGGTTGTCTTTGAGATAGGCCATTCAATAGAATGATACTTGCAAATAAAATTGAAAACTCGACAGATAACAATTTTGAGGTAAATGCGCATCCAAATGCAAGACCGCTTAAAACAAGATATTTTATTTTGAGGTGCCCTGTTTTAAAAGAATAAAGCAAGAGCGACATGGCAAGCATGCTAAAAAAGGCATAATGAACCTCAGTCATTATTGTTCTACTGTACCACACCCACAGGTTGTAGAACATGAAAAGAAGTGAAAAAACTAGACCGACATTTCTGTTAAAGAGAATTTTTCCAATGAGAAATACCACCACTATTGAAAGTGCGCCAAATATTGGTGAGAGTGCACGTCCTGCTGCCATCTGGGAAATGGTTGGTGCATGATGAAAATCATAGCAACTAAACCAGTAGCAAGACCAGTCGTAATAGTTTCCATTGTCCTGGTGCGTAAGGCTGAGTGGAAGGCCAATCAATATCATGCGAAGCGGACTGTATGTTGCACCATGTGCGGGAATGTGGTATAGCAAGTTGCAATTGTCTATTGATACCAAACACGGGTTGGCAAGGTCACCGTTGTTAATCAAGTGGATATAGTTTCCAGCCCATCCAAGATAGTTTATCTCGTCTCCATGTCGTGGCTGTCCTTCCAAATTATACGAGTACATAAGAGTGGCAGCCAAGAATAAAGCAAGAGGGATTGTGTACCTTGATTTTGTACCAATCACCTGAATCAAACTCATTTACATGTCTCCATGTCTTTTCATTGTTTTTTGTAATTGATTGATATCTCTATCTGTTGCACTGCATGTCAGTACGGCATTTGCTAGAAAGATTATCAAATGGGCAAATTTTTCAGAACACTCATGGAGTCGGATGCAAAAACTTGTCAATTAGCACCTGACCTGAAAATATCTAGAATTCTAAATGGCATGTGGCAAGTAGCTGGAGGCCATGGTGACATTGATCCCGAGTCTGCAATATCTGAAATGTTTTCGTACCATGACGCAGGTCTTACCACTTGGGACATGGCAGACATTTATGGTCCTGCAGAAGAATATTTTGGAGAATTTAGAAAAAGACTTGAAAAACAAAGGGGCAAGGATACAGCAACACAAGTTCAGGCGCTGACAAAATTTGTTCCAAACCCAGGACCCATGACTCGGTCAATAGTTGAGCATTACATAGAAAAATCAATCAAGAGGATGAACGTACCATCAATTGATGTACTCCAGTTTCACTGGTGGGATTATACCGATACGGGATACCTTGATGCACTGCACCACCTCACAAATCTTTGCAATGAGGGAAAGATACGTCACCTTGGACTGACAAATTTTGATACTGATAGAATTGAGATAATGGTAGAGCAAGGATTCAAGATTTTATCAAACCAAGTTCAGTATTCTATCATAGACCAACGCCCGCAGATCAAGATGGCTCCATTTTGCCAGAAAAACAACATGCATCTTCTTGCATATGGTACTCTCTGTGGAGGGTTCTTGTCCAAAAAATATCTAGGTGAAACAGAACCTGCACGATCAGACATTGATACGTATAGCTTGCAAAAATACAAGAACATGATTAATGCATGGGGCGGCTGGAATTTGTTCCAAGAACTCTTGGTAACATTGGATAAAATTGCGACAAAACATGGTTCCAGCATTGCAAATGTTGCTACTAGGTACATATTGGACAAGCCTGCCGTTGCGGGGGTAATAATTGGAACAAGACTTGGAATCTCTGAAAACAAGTCTGATAATCTAAAAGTCTTTTCATTAAAACTAGATTCTGATGACAATGAAAAAATAAATGCAGTCACATCAAAATCCAATGATCTTTTTGATACTATAGGCGATTGCGGCGACGAATATCGATAAAATACACCAAAATCATTTTCTTAATATTGTCAATGTATGTGACATGATTTGTGAAAGCTCTAGTCTATGAACAATACGCCCCTGATGATGATTATAAAAAAATTCTAAAGATAATGGATGTGCCAGATCCAAAGCCAAAACCAAACGAGGTGGTCTTCAAGGTTATAGTTGCAGGGCTAAACCACGATGACATTTGGGGAATGCGTGGAAAACCAATACTGATACCAATGCCGCATATTTCTGGAACTGATGCAGCAGGCCAAGTTACTGCAGTGGGCGAAGATGTCACCACAATTAAGGTTGGAGACAGGGTTGTCTCTCATGGTAACCTGTCTTGCCGAGTCTGTGTTGCATGCACTGAAGGCCGTGAATATGATTGCAGGTATAGAAAAATCTGGGGTTTTCAAACTGGCCCGCTGTGGGGAGGATATTGCGAATATGCACACCTGCCTGAGGTAAATGTAGTAAAAATTCCAGATGGTGTATCGTATGAAGATGCAGCAGCTGCTTCTATGACAATGACAACATCATGGCACATGCTTGTGGGCCGGGCAAAAATCAAGCCAGGCCAAACCGTACTCATTATGGGCGGGGGTTCTGGGATGGGTACATTTGGAATTCAAATCGCCAAGCTTTATGGTTGCGATGTAATTGCAACTGCAAGCCAGAGCAAGCTAGAAGAATGTCTCAAGCTTGGCGCAGACTTTGCAGTAGACCACAGAAAAGAAGATTGGAACAAGCAAGTCTTTGCAATTTCAAAGGACTTGGCAAAAACAAAGCAATCAAGTCCTGGTATTGATGTAATCTTTGAGCATATTGGAGGATCACACTGGAACAAGGAACTTGCCTTGCTAAAATATGGTGCAACTCTTGTTACAACTGGCGCTACTACAGGATATGATGTAACCTCTGATCTGCGACACATATTTTTCAAAGGCACTAGCATCTTGGGTTCAACACAGGGAACACGCGCCGAGCTTGAATCTGGAATCTTTTGGATGTCAAAGGGAAAAATAAAATCGATTGTTGACTCTGTCTATACTTTTGAAAATGCAGTAGAGGCCCACACAAAAATGCTCAAGGGAGATTTGTTTGGGAAAATACTGATGAAACCTGCATGACATATTTGATTACCATATGTTTTTAGACTACAATATATCACATAGACTGTTGACATACAAATTGCTTGGCAGTCTTGTAATGCTCTTGATTTTTAGTGTAACACTATTGCCTCTGACACAGACTGTATATGCACAAACCCCTACAAACACCATGGATGTATCCACAAAAGGCATCGTATCTGCAAGCAGCAACTTTCATGGTGTAGTAATGTGGACAATCATCAATGGCGACAAGGGTACCATAATAATCCAGTCTCCTGTGGGACGCGCAATGGTGCATGTTTCAATATCTCCAAGCACTGCTTGTGATTCAACCATGCCAATTTGCTTATTTTCAACTGTCACTGATGCTGGAAATAATGGTGTATTCAATGTCGGCGATACTTCACGATTTGCATTTGATCTTGGTGCAAAAAAAGAATCAGTCTCACTACTTACTGGAGTCTTGGCTGGATTTGATGTATCACTTGACCTTTCCAAAACATGGAGCAAAGATACTGCACTTTTGCCAGTCAACTCTACTATTGCAAACCCTGCGTCAGTCTACTGTGTTAGCCATGGTGGAAAATTGACCATGCAGACAACGCCTGCAGGCCAAACTGGCATCTGCACATTTCCTAACGGTTCTCAATGCGAAGAATGGAGTTATCTTAAAGGAACCTGTTCTCCCACTACTGGCGTGAATTCAACTAGCTCTGGCAGCATAAACTCTACTGCAACAAACACTACTCCACGACACCTTACCTTGTCCTTGAATGAATCCGTGGGTATTTCAATAAAGAACTAGCGCCATTTTACTAGTCTAAAAAAAATTACTTTAGATCCACGCACAAATTGAATAAATGTTGATGTGCTACGAACGGCTTCGCTTGGCCTTTTGATTCTTGCTTACAAGTTGCATTAGAAATATGCTATTGTCAAGTGATGGGTCTTCTTGCTTTGCTTTTTTCATTGCTTTTGCAAACTGCTCAAAGGCGCCGACTTTTACGGTAATTGTCTTGTATTCCTTTCTTGGCATGATTTTCTTCGTCCGGTACAGTTGATAAGTCTTGTGTAGAATTTTTCTATAAAATTATAACAATATTGCCTAAAATGTGAAAAAATGACACTGCGATTGCCTTAAACAGAAAATGTACGGTATGGGTGTTAAATGATAACTCTTCTTGAGAATATTATAACTGGGATAAATGCCATGACAAAGGCAATTAGCGCAATTGGAAATTCCGGTACTGCCGTTGTTCCATAGATTGTTATATACTGTGTATTTGCAGGAAATGACACTGCAAGTGTTCTATATGATGTAGTCTTGGTTTCAGTAAACTGGGCAATGCTTTTGTCAACTGTTACAATGTATGTATCATCTGTTCCATCAAGTTTCTTTGCATCCACCATGTTTCTTGGAATCTGGACAGATAATGTTCCAGGACTGGACGATTTTAGACTGATGTTCAAAGAGAATGTTCCCTGGTTTACGCCAATGCCTAGTATCTGGCCTCCGGTGATTTGATAGCTAATCGTTGAGGTGGTATTCAAAACAGGAATCACGCCCTGAGATTGTTGCTGTATTGGCGGAGGAGTGGATTGTACTGGTGTCTGAGAGTCTGATTGGGTTGTCACAGAGGTTTGGTTTGAGGGCTGGCTGGTACCTACGCTGCTTACTGAAGATACACGATAATAGTAAGTTGTACCGGTTAAAAGTCCTGATTTGATAAATGATGTTTGAACTCCTGTGTTTGAAGTGATTATGTACCATGTGTCGGTTGCTCCTGTCTTTGATTCAATTTTGAATCCTGTTACAGGGAGTTTTCCATTGTTTGATGGCAATTTCCATGAAATCTGTACCGTATCATGGGAGATTAGTGTTGCATTAACATCTGCTGGAGGATCTGGTAGTGCTTGATTTTGTTGTGGTGTTGAAGTTGGCGGTGGTTGACTAGTTGAGCCTGGTGCAGATGATGTGCTTGTGGGTGTGACAGATGCAAGAGGGGATGGATTAGTCTGGGATCCTCCTGATAATAATGCAGTTACAGCAAAAGTGTATGTCTTACCTGTTGTAAGGTTTGGAACTGTATAGCTTCCAACATTGCTTCCAACCTGGTCCACTGGAAGAAAGTTACCGTTTATCACTTGATCAATTTTGTACCCGTTGATGACCTGACCATACGTCTGGGATGGTGCAATCCATGATAATTGCGCACTGGTTGGAGATACTGCAATGATGGTTGTAACAGTTGGAGTTTGTGTGTCTTCTGGTTGTACTGTTATGACATTGGATGGATTTCCAGCACCAATTGAATTGATGGCAGTTACACGATATGAATAACTTGTTCCTGTAACAAGCCCGCTGTGAATGTATCCAGTCTGCGAGTTGCCAGTATTTGCAACAAGTACAATGTATGCAGATGTCCCGTTGGTGTATTCTATCTTGTATCCTGTAATTGCAGATCCTCCATCATTTGCAGGAGCAGTCCATGACAAGCTTACACTTGTAGCAGATGAAGGATTTGCACTAAGTGTGGGTGAGCCTGGAACCGTAAGAACCTGTGTTAGTGTGGTAGTTGCAATGTTTGATGAATTGCTCATACCAATGGAGTTTATTGCAAAAACTCTGTAAGAGTATGTATGACCTACTTGTAGTCCTGTATGGGAATATGCCGTAAATGAACTACCAGAGTTTGCAACAATATTAGTAAAGTTTCCAGAATCAAGACTGTAATCTATCTTGTATCCTGATACAGTCGGTCCTCCATTGGATGGGGGTGCACCCCATGAGAGATTTATCTGGGTTGAGGAATATGTTGATGCCACAAGATTTTGTGGTGGATTTGGAGCAATATTTTGTGGTGGTGCAGAGCTACTAGTTGGAGTGGCCAGAACGTCTGGTGATGGGCTGCCAGTGCCATCTATGTTTATGGCAGAGACCCTGTAAATGTAGGTCTTGCCTGTAATTAGACCGGTGTGAGTGTATGTTGTAACGTTATTCAGTGTAACAAGAGTCTGGTATGTTGTATTTGGAACAACCCTGTAATCGATTTCATATCCTGTGATTGGTGATCCTCCATTGTTCTGAGGGGGACTCCAGTTTATGATTATACTTGTGGGAGATATTGCACTTGCCGTAACACCTACTGGCTGGTCCGGTGCATTTGCAGTTTGAGCAAATGACTGGCCACAAAGAAAACCAATACTTGTCCCAAGTATTGCAGATACTATCAATATGTTTACAAAATGACCCTGATAATTTCTTGCATTTTTACCCTGCCCCAACAACACAAAACGTTGTTTTTTATCATTGATAAGTTGTATGGGGAAAGTTTTTTGGATCATTCCATGAAAAGAATTTTGACAAAGATACGGTACTGGAGTGACCCAGTTAATTCTACATCGAAAATTCTGGTGTTATATTATCACAACTTACACTCAGATGTCATATACCTTTTAGTCAAATCTACAAACACCCAACTTTTTTTTAAATGAATGGTCACATGAAACCACGGACAAATATTGTACATATGATGGTCTCAAAGTGGATGAGGATCTGAGCAAATCATGTAAATTATGTGGATATGTGTATTGCATGGATCACCTCTTGCCAACAAGGCACAAGTGTGCAATGCTTCAAAATGTGGAATATGTTAAAGCAGAATCATTTCCAACTGATTCAGAACCTGTATCTCCTGATGGACTCAGGGAAACACCTGTGGATACAGTAAATGCTGCAACAATATCTAATGTGGAAAAAGTAAATGTGCTTGTATCGCCCACTGTGGAGGACGTCTATTGGTTATCTGACTGTCTAAAAGATGCGCAAAATGCGATAGTTGAATATCATGACGAAAAACCAGATGACCGAAACTTTGTGGACTGTACAAAGTTTTTTGCAAACAAAACTTTTGGTGTAAAGATACAAAACAATGGTAATGCCTCCGGTGATATCAATTTGATAAGGGATCTGCCAAGTCAACCATCATACAAGATATGCATCCATGATATGCTCAAAGATGATACCCGCGACAATAGAAGGATGGTGACAGTCATAATCATTCACCAGTTGTTACATGCAATTCATCCATCACGAATGCATGATTCCATGCTTGGACAAAAGGGAATAAACAAACTAGAGCATGAAATTGCAAACAGAGCAAGTTACCATGATGCATTGCTGAATCTAGAAAGCCTGCACCAGAGCGGAAAAGTACATTTCTGCAATGTCTGAATTTTAATATTTTTTCTTTAATTCTCTTAGCTCATCGTATTCTTCTTGAGGTGTCTTCTTGCTTGACTTGGTACCTGGTTTGTTTCTTGGCCTTGACCTTACCATGCAGTTACAACAGTTGCAATACAAATCAAAGGTATCATCAGTTGCAGGCTTGTCTTCTTTGTCATGGCATGCCTCTCTTGACATAAAGACTCCGCATATCTGGCATCGCACTTGGCCTGATAAATAACGACTAGAACCATCTCTTGGTTTTCTGACCTTGTGTTCTTTGCACAGTCCTTTGCAAATGCCCTTGTCTTTATTCATAGGTAACACTTGGCATGGGAGAATAAATTCTCATGCATTGATTTTCTATTCTATTGTAAAGCCACAATCTGAACAAATCGACATGGATTCTACCAAATGTATGGTTTCACAATTTGCACATGTAATCATGTTGTAGTATACTATGAGTCTGCCTTGCCTACACTTGATGTCTAAAGAATTACATTAAATGTTAAAATTAATTTCAAACCCTGACCTTGGGCATAAACATGTATTTTGAAAACTTATAATCTCTAATGGATATTTTCTGCAATTCTTCCAGTCAATCCATACGTTATCTCCATAATTCTCTCAATGTCGATTGGCTTTTCAATTATGATGTTTGCATTACAGTTGTCTAAGAGTGCTTTTTCCTGGTTTGAGCCTGTGACCAAAACCACTTTTGCATTAGAGTCGAACTCTCTGATTTTGCTTAATGCATAAAATCCATCATGAACTGGCATTTTTGCATCAAGAAAAACAATGTCTGGGCGATGTATCTGATATAGTTCAACTGCCTCTTCTCCATTTGAGCCTGTTTGGGCTACTTTGATTCCACGAATCTTGAGCAACTCTACGAAAAGATCTCGTAATTCCTTGTTATCATCAATGACTATTGCACTGATTGGGGCGTTGTTCTTGTTTTGGTGCTCTTTGGTACTGTGTGACACTAGATCTGGTATTGGTTTTATGTTATATTAGATCCACATTATTTTTAATGAACAAACCGGGCATGATTGCACCTGATTTTTCCATTACGCAAATATTTTCTACAGGTTTGTTCATCCCAAAGAAGCTACTGGTTTATTGATACACTTGCAATAAATCATTCATGTATGATGCGCATCGTTTTTATCTTTTTAGAAGATATCATGAGGTAGCTTGAGAAATGATACGTAAGTTCAGCACAAAAAGTCCTAAAAAAACCAAGATTCTGATACTCGGAGGGGGATTTGCTGGAAGCAATGTACTACGTGAGATACAAAAACAATTCAAAGGAAATGATGCTGAAATAACTCTGGTAAGCCAGGATAACTTTTTCCTTTTTACTCCAATGTTGCCTGAAATTTCATCTGGGATGCTTCATGCAAGTGATATTACAAATCCCATAAGATCTTTTTGCAAGACTGCAAACTTTTGCCATGCAAAGATTCACTCAATTGATGTAGACAATAAAACTGTCTCTGTAATTAGAATATTTGATCAAAAAGAAACTATGCTGGAATATGATTATCTTGTTCTTGCACTTGGTAGCAAAGATAACTTTTTTGGAAATATAAACATCGAAGAATTTGCATTCACCATAAAAACATTGGAGGACGCAATAGCTATTAGAAATCACATAGTTAGTGTTCTTGAGTGTGCCGATCAGGAGCGAGACCAAATTCTTCAAGAACAGCTTTTGCGATTTGTTGTAGTGGGTGGAGGATTTGCGGGGGTGGAAATTGCAACGGAAATACATCATTTTCTGCAGGATGCAACAAAAGATTATTACAAAAATATTGATGTCAAAAAAATCCACACCATAATTGTATCTGCAAGGGATGGAATTCTGCCAGAGGTTGGTGAAGAGCTTGGAAAATTTGCACTTGATCATGTCAAAAAATCCGGAATCGAAGTCCTGACAAATACAAAGGCAGTTGATGCTGGCGAAGATCATGTGCTATTAAGTGATAATACTATAGTTCCATGTGCCACCTTGATCTGGGCAGGTGGAGTTACAGTTGACCCACTGATATCTTCACTCAAATGTGAACACGGCCAATCTGGTAGGCTGGTAGTTGATCAATACATGAGACTGAAAGATTATCCTAGTATTTTTGCACTGGGAGACTGTGCAAATCTTATTGACAGCAAAACCAACGCTGTGTATCCAACAACTGCTCAAATTGCAATAAGGCAGGCTAAATTGGTCTCAGAAAACCTGATTGCAGAGGTTACAGGTAACCCAAATGCAATAAAGCCATTTCTATATCGCAACAGGGGAGTAATGGCTACAATAGGAAAGCGTACTGGTGTCGCACTTGTCAATGGAAGGAAAATACATGGATTTGCTGCATGGCTTTTGTGGAGAACATTTTACTGGTCGCACTTGCCAACACGTGAAAAGAAAATAAAAGTTGGATTTGACTGGCTGCTTAGCTTAATTTTCCGTGCTGATATAATGACAGTTGGCTTTATCAAGAAAAAAACTTTGAGCAGGCTAGAAACTCCAATTTATTCTGCAATAGAGCGTGGCATAGACCCATCTCAAAATGTGTCATATCTTTAAAAGTCGATTATTTTATATGCATTTTATTTCATATCTTAGAGCATGAAGACACTGCTTGTAAAATATACTCCAAGAGAAGAGATGTCTAACAGCAAAAAATTGTTGGATATTTTTCGAAACGAAATAAAAAATTCTGAGGTCGAAGTCCTCGATCTCTGCATTGATGTTCCAGACATGTTCGATGTTGAGAACATGAGTGCATACATACACCGAAATTATCTAAAAGAAGAAATTTCTGATGCGCAAAAAAAAGTTTTGGCAAAAATGGATCGTATGACTAGACAAATAAAATCTGCAGATATTGTTGTAATGGCTTTTCCAATGCACAACTTTTCAACACCTGCACCAGTAAAGGCCTGGTTTGATTCTGTAATGCTAAAGGGTCAGACATGGGATGCTGCTGACGGAAAATATCTTGGCTTAATGAGTGGTAAAAAAGCACTTGTGATTGTCTCATCTGGTGGTCTTTACACAAAAGAGCCCATGATACACTGGGAGCATGCCTTGTCACTTGCAAAGGTGGAATTCCAATTCATGGGGTTCTCAGATGTGCGTGGAATCCTAAACGGAGGCATGAATGCAGGGGATGAAATCCAGTCTGAAAACCTTCTCAACTCTCTTGAGGATGTGAAGAAAATAGCAAAAGAGTGGTACGGAAACTAGGCTTTACCCAAACCAGGGAAAGTTTTCCTTGTCTGCCTGTTTTGGAAACTCTTCAATTATTGCCTGTGCCACTTCGGTGTGGTTGTATGTCACATGCCTCAAAAATTTCTTTGAGTCTTCGTCAGTAGGCAAGGTTTCATTTAGTTCTCTGATTATCTCCTTGCATTCTCTGCATGGGTTAAACTCTATGTAGAATTTCAAATTATTTGCACACTCGGTATATGTTGGAACCTGCTCTTATTACTTGACTATGGATTACAAAACTTGGTCACACCACGTGATCGGCCCTGACCTTGTGCACTTGAAAGGCGCGATTATTATTTATCCTCCCAAAGCGGATTATCTGTATGGCATTTCGAGTACTAGGTATAGGTTCCAGTCTTCGTGATAATGCATCTAGCACAAACTCGTTGTCCATTACACTTGATTTTGCAAGAAAATATGGGGCAGAGACTCGACTGTTAGATCTTAAACAGACCCCCTTGCCATTGTATGACTCATCTGAGAACAAATCAAATCCTAATATCAAAAAAACACAAGATGATGTATCTTGGGCAGATGCATTGATTCTTTCTACCCCTGACTATCACGGTTCAATGTCTGGTGTAATGAAAAACTTTCTTGATTATTTCTGGGCAGAGTTTGCAGGAAAAACTTTTGGATACATCTGTGCGTCTCATGAAAAAGGTTTGACTGCAATGGATCAAATGAGAACTGCAGTAAGACAATGCTATGGGTGGAGTATGCCATACGGAATTTCTGTAAGTGACCGCGAAGATTTTACAGATGGAAAAATAAATCCAAAACTAGAATCAAGATTGGATATGCTTGCAAGAGATCTAGTTGTCTATGGGAATATCTTGCGTCAACAGTTTGTAAAAGACTTGAGCGATTCTTCCAATACATTTGCCTCACGGTATAGAAAATAACTTCAAAATACTTCGGAACTCTAACACTTGCGTATCTATTTTACAATCAAAACTGGACACTGTGAATGCTGAGACACACCGCTTGCAACACTTCCAAGTAACAATTTCTTGAAACCTCCAAAACCCCGTGAACCCATTATTATTAGGTCCACATTGTGAGACTCGGCATATGAGACCAATGAATCTGTGATTGACCTTACCTCTAATACGTCAGTTTTGTATTCTATCTTTGATTCTTTTAATCTGGACTCTAGATTTGATATTGATTTTTGTGCATCTTCTTTTAATAATTTCATAGTCTCAATGTATGCAGTTCCAAAATACGGATCTGTTGGAACCTGTATTGTAACACATGTCACAACGCTGATACTAGAGTTGCACTTTTCTGCAAGATAAACTGCATATTCAAATGCATGATTTGCAGATCCTGATTTGTCATATGGCACCATAATGTGCTTTATCATGTGTTTACTTGCTTATTATGCGATTTAAACAATTTTGTAATTTTCTATTTTGGCTGAAATTATATCCTATAGTAAAATTATGCCACCATTTGTCACTGGCACAAGCATAATTTTTTAAAATATGGAAATCACGCCTCAAAAACAATACATCACAAAACCAGTCCTTTACCTCCAATTCTTAAGATTTATTAGAATATTACTTGAAGCATCATTATGTTATTTGGAGTATTTGCGGTGCACAGTCCTGATCTGTGTCCAATGAATAACAAAAACAGCAAAAAGATATTCCTAGAGATCCAAGCAAAGATGAAGGCAACACAAAAAAAATTCCATATTACAAAAGTATTGGGATTTTACATGTCAGTTCTTGAACATGAATGGATAATAATCTTGGATGCAAAAAGCGCACACGATATAGAACAGATGTGCATCTATGTGGGAATATCAACCACAAGTACAGTAAAGATTGTTCCAATAAATGATATACAAAAGGTAATGAACAGCATAAAATCAATCTGACGCTTGAAAAAATCTAAAGTTTTTTGGAATCGTTTATCTCGTATGCTATCTTTGTTGCAAATGCAATTGGGCTGATCTTCTTTGTGCTTGTAATGATGATTATGTTCTTGTTGTATGGAAAACTAAACATGATAAAATCATCCTTGTCTGAATGGTGATATCTAATTGGTCCATAGAGATCATCAAATTTTGCTCCCATCGAAATGTCAAACATGCATTCCATATAGCGAATATCATTCCATTTTTCTAAACTTGGTTGAACAACTCCTCTGTGGGCCATGCTGTGAAGCAACTTTCCTTTTGCATCTAGTACGGCAACAGAGCGTATGTTTCTGTCGATATCTAGTATGGATTTGCAGAATTGGTCCAGTTTTACAGTCCTTGCTATGACCATGTGTCATCTACGACATGGCTCTAATAAAAAGTACTGATCACTTGGATACGAACATGTACTATTTTCTATAAAACTTTTTTAATGCTCTAGTTATGTTTTGCTGGAGTTTCTTGTCTCCCACATTTGATATTATATTGTTATGGCGCAATTGTTTCCTTGGTGTGGTATTTGCAACTGCTATTGCTGCAGCATAAAGTATCTCGGTATTTATTTTAGATATTTTATGGTCCAAGATTGCCCTCATGAGATATGGAAAGACCAAGGCATTGTTTACTCTGTTATGAAACTGATAACTTCCAGTGGCAACAATTCTGGCACCTGCTTTTTTTGCAGTGATGGGATTTATCTCAGGCTCTGGATTGGTGAGGGCAAAAACTATGGAATCCTTTTTCATTTTTTTAATCATCTCCTCTGTAACAAGATTGCTGATTCCAGAAACTCCGATGAATACATCTGCGTTTTCCATTACATCTTCAAGTGAGCCTTTTTCTTTTCTTGGATTGGTATGTGCGGCAATTTCATTTTTGTACGGATTCATGTTTTTACTTCTTCCCTTGTAAATTGCGCCTGTTGAATCAACTACAATCACATTTTTGCATCCTGCAAACCTGAGCAAGTCCGTGATACCTACTCCGGCAGAGCCTGCTCCGGCTACAATGACTTTGATTGATTGCAGTGATTTTTTAACAAGTTTTAGTGCGTTGAGCAGGGCTGCAAGGGCCACTACTGATGTACCGTGTCGGTCATCATGAAATACTGGAATTGATATAATTTTTTGTAATTCTTTTGATATGTCCAAAACTTTGGGCGATTCAATGTCTTCTAAATTGATTGCACCAAATACTGGCTCTATTGCAACTATGGTTTCAATTATTTTTCTTTTATCTGTTGTACCAAGACATATTGGAAATGCAGTGATTCCAGAATATTGTTTGTACAAAATTGCTTTTCCTTCCATTACTGGCATTGCAGCGTATGGACCAATGTTGCCAAGCCCTAGTATTCTTGTTCCGTCAGTTACGATTGCAACATTATTTATTTTTGATGTTAAAATAAATTTTTTTTCTGGATGTTCAAATATTTCTTTTGATACTGCTGCAACACCTGGTGTGTATATTAGCTGAATTTCCTTGATGCTGAGTTTGCGTGATTTTTGTCCTAGCAGTATTTTTCCCTTTAAATCCTCGTGTAATTTGATTGATTTTTTGGCAATGTCTTGTGATGATGTCATGGTATTATTACTCAAATTATCTTACTATTAAAAATTCAAAATAAATTGGGACGCCTTTGGAAAAAAGAGCGCATGGAACAAAAATTAACAAGTTTAGAAAAAGGATAAGACCTTTTGCAGGTCCGATTATTTTATTTCTTCTTTGCTTTTGCTTTTGCTTTTGCTTTTGGTTTTGCTTTGGCTTTTGCCATGAATAATTGCCTCTGCTATCCGTATTAAGCATAATGAAATGAGCGAATGATCGAAAAAGAGTCAAATTTTTGACATCAAAAACAAATTTCGAGCATTTTTATTGAGTGTCATATGTTTTACGATCAGAAGGAGGTGCGACGATGAGTTACAACGATAGAGGAAGCGGAGGTTACGGCGGACGATCAGGCGGAGGTTACGGCGGCGGCGGTCGAAGATTCGGCGGTGGCGGCGGCGGTAGAAGTTTTGATAACAGCCCAAAACCAGTAGAAACCGGAAAGGAATATGACGTTTCCATTACTGAAATCAGTAGAAAAGGCGACGGTATTGCAAGAGTAGAAGGCTTTGTAATATTTGTTAAAGACGGCAAAGCTGGCCAGAATGCAAAGGTAAGAATTACCCAAGTAGGCCAGA
>JANWLA010000026.1 GCA_025451075.1 Nitrosotalea sp.
ACACCACCAACAATTACTGTACCATCTCCAATTACTGCAGAAGCGACAAGTCAGAATGGCGCAACAGTAACATACTCTGTCTCTGCAACTGATCTAGTAAGCGGCACAGTTCCAGTCACATGCACTCCAGCCTCTGGAACACTATTTGCTCTAGGCAGTACTACAAACGTTTCATGTACTGCAACTGACGGAAAAGGCAATACAGCTACAAAATCATTTACCATAAAAGTTCAAGACACCACACCACCAACAATCACTGCTCCAGCTTCAATCAGTACTACAGCAACCGACACTCTTACTACTGTAACCCTTGGTACTCCAACAGTTTCTGATCTTGTTGATTCAAATCCAACAGTAACAAACAATGCCCCAGCTGGAGGATTCCCTGTTGGTCCTACAACAGTCACATGGACTGCAACTGATCATTCTGGAAACAAGGCTACTGCAACTCAGCTAATAACCATCACCACAACAGGAATTGTACCAATAATTACAGCGCCATTACAAGTAACAACAGAAGCAACTGGTACTCTTACTACTGTAACCCTTGGTACTCCAACAGTTTCTGACCTTGTTGATTCAAATCCAATAGTAACAAACAATGCCCCAGCTGGAGGATTCCCTGTTGGCACTACAACAGTCACATGGACTGCAACTGATAAATTTGCTCATAGTGCTAGTGCACTTCAAACAGTAACAGTTCAAGATACTACACCACCAACAATTACTGCTCCTTCAATTACCGCAGAAGCTACAAGCCAGAATGGCGCAACAGTAACATACTCTGTCTCTGCAACTGATCTAGTAAGCGGCACAGTTCCAGTCACATGCAGTCCAGCCTCTGGAACATCATTTGTCATTGGACAAACCACGGTAACATGCAATACGCAAGATGCTGCTCATAATACGTCTACTAAATCATTTACAGTAACAGTTCAAGATACTACACCACCAACAATTACTGCTCCTTCAATTACAACAGAAGCTACAAGCCAGAATGGCGCAACAGTAACATACTCTGTCTCTGCAACTGATCTAGTAAGCGGCACAGTTCCAGTCACATGCAGTCCAGCCTCTGGAACACAATTTGGTCTTGGTACTACAAACGTTTTATGTACTGCAACTGACGGAAAAGGCAATACAGCTACAAAATCATTTGCCATAAAAGTTCAAGATACCACACCACCAAAAATTACCGCACCGGCATCAATTAGTACCGCAGCAACTGGTACTCTTACTACTGTAACCCTTGGTACTCCAACAGTTTCTGATCTTGTTGATTCAAATCCAATAGTAACAAACAATGCCCCAGCTGGAGGATTCCCTGTTGGCACTACAACAGTCACATGGACTGCAACTGATCATTCTGGAAACAAGGCTACTACACTACAAACAGTCACTATCATTCCCAAAAATACTATTGGCAAAATAACTGGTGGAGGACAAATACAAAAAGATGTAAACTTTGGATTTGAAGCAAACTCTCCTAACGGCATTAGGTTCACTGGACATCTTGAATTCAACGACAAGTTGAAAAAAATTAATCTAGATAGCAAATCCGTTACAGGATTATTTGTAGATGCAAGCGGAAAACAAGCTACATTTGATGGTACAGCAACTGTAAATGATACAACTGGTTACACATTCCATGTGTATGTGGAAGACAATGGAGAACCAGGAATTCATGATGTATTCAAGATTCAGATCTTTGATAGTAATGGAGTACAAATCTACTCAAATGGAGGAACAATAATTTCTGGAAATATTCAAATTCACAAGTCAGAGCAAGACTTTGAAGATGATCACAACACCGGCCACGGCGATGACAACCACGGAAATACAGGACACGGCGATGACAACCACGGAAATACAGGACACGGCGATGACAACCACGGAAATACAGGACACGGCGATGACAACCACGGAAATACAGGACACGGTGATGACAACCACGGTGATTCTGGACATGGTGATGACAACCATGACAACTCTCATCATTGACAACTGATCTAATTGCAGATAGAATATTTTCTAATCAAATTCATCAGTGTTTATCGATTCAGAATTAGTACAAGTTTGATACAATATCTTTTTCATTTAAGACACAACTTGATCAGAAAAAGATTGCAACAAGAAATTAGTGAGAGTAGCGGCTCTGTTGTAACTAAACAACGGAGTAAAAAATACTATGACATTAATCAATGATATATTTTTACTGAGACGATGACTAGTTTGCCAATTATGTCTTAGTATATTTGGTTAAAACATCAATTTAATTCCAATTTTTTCAAAATATTTTTGATATGATATCACAAGTCTTGATTTCAATTATCTGACTAATTTTATTTTATACTTGCTAGTCTTACCCATGAATTGCCATCAATAGCTTTTCATCATATAGCATTCTAAATCCAGGATAACAATCCAACATTTCACCATTATCTATTTTTTCAAACGACCATTTATCACATCTTGAATCATATTCAAATTGTGAGTTATCAAATCGCCAATCAAAACCGTTCTTAATGGCAGATTCTGGATACCCATGTCCTCTGATCAATGTTAATGTGTTTTTATCATAATCTGCCTCAACTTTTGCATATAGGGAGTTTGGATATATGTAAACAACATTTGGATGACTTGTTATTGCATCAAATTCTTTTTGTGTTACATACTCGCTATGTAATAAAATAACTCTATCATACTTTTTTAAAATATCAGGATTTTTATCAATATCAATATCAGTAATATATGGATAACCAAGAAAAGTCAAAACTGATGCACCAATCATGCTAGATGTTGTTCCTCCACCTCCAATCTTGTACTGGATTGGGATAGAAAGACACTTTTCATCACATGCTCCACTGTAAAAATCATAAAATCCGTTATGATCATAAGCAGCTTGGGTAAAAATTGGATAAACAAAAACACTATTACTTGATGAATTGTACCTAACTTTTTGATATAGATCAAAATATTCTTGATTTGGTAGTATGCTGAATTGATCCCTGTCTGCAATGCGCATAGATATAATTTTAAAAAAGAGTGTATCGTTTTGAAATATCAATGGTTGCCCTCTTTCATTTGCAACTCTAATTGATGAATAATTTTCAATTCCGATCTCATTAGTAACATTTTGTCGAATAAATTTTTGTGACTGTATGTTTGATTGTACTTGTTTTTGTACAGGTAAACCAAATGCAAGCACAATTGTAATTGTTATTACACATGTAATTGCTATGCCTATAACTTTTCTATTCATTTCTTATTTTCATTTTTAGATCTTCATATTTAAGTAGAACTTAATAATTTCAATTCCCACTATTCAAAATTATTGATTCCATCATTAATTTTTGTGCATATTTTTTTCTACTGTATAAGAAATGAGTATTCATACATAAATCAAATTATCTGTAGATGTTTTATCTTATGATCAAAATGCAAGAATATCATTGGGTGTATTAACAAGATAGTTATGCATAGTATTTTTGTTATTCTATATGATTTATAATTAAAATTATTATAACTTTTTTGTAAAACTAGTAATCTTTCATACGAACAATCAATAATACTTGACTAATGAAAATCGTATTAATTTTTAGAATAAATAACTTTAATTGTATTTACAATTAACTCATACAAACAATTCTAGTCTTCTAACTTTGAGTTGCATCTCAAATTAATATTTCTATTTACTATCGCTAAGTCTTGGGAAAACTTTTTGTTATAACGAAATTATAATATTAATATACATCAAAATTTCAAATACAGTTTTTTAATATTTATAAAACTATGATTAAATTAATAAAATAAAATTTTCAAATGAGATTGATGATGAAAATATTTCATTTTCTATGATATCTTAGATTTGCTAAATAATTTTTTATACAGAAATTTTTAATTTCAATTAATTTTTGATTTTGCATATTATTCATAAAACATGAATATGTTGTCTAAAAACAAGTCATTTTGGCCTTTACCACTATGGTAGACAAATTCCGATCATTTTCCAATTTGGCTCTAGAAAACCAGTCAAAATTCCCCGCTCCTTAAGGTTTCTTTTAAGGTAAAGCTTTCAGATGATAAGTAGGATTGCTGAATATTTTGTAGTAGATCTACTTGCAGGTAAAATATCCCCCCAACAATTCCATGCAAGAGTAGAGCTATCTCAATCCTACTATCATTATAAAATAGGACTGACTTACTAATTGAATCTCAAGTTCATTTCCGTTTCAACGTTTTTAATTTTGTTGTTTTCTATGACAACATATGCAAATGCAGATTCCCAAATTTCTGCAATTTCAAATTTTGATATTCCAAAACAAATTTCAGTAGCTCAAGTAGGAAAACATCTTTCAATTAATTTAGAAGAACATGTAGGTGTATCAGTAAATCAACCATATGATCAACCAAGTAATCAAAATGTAAATCAATATGCATCACAAAAATTTATCAGCTTATCAGAGAATGTTTCAATACTTACAAGTAATTTAGATCACAATGCTGTTACGGTAATAAAAGAAAATTCTGAGAGATTAACAACACTTGAAAAAATCTCAAACAATGAAAGAATACGATTCAATGGTAGAACCATTACAGTATTAAATGAAAATTTTGATAGAACTTCATATGAATTACAAAATGTTTTAACTAATTCAATAAAATTCATTTCACAAAAAATTGATCAACCAATAATACAAATATTTTACAAGACAGACCTGTCAGTATCATTTGATGGTATCAACACCCAGTTCCTACAACCAACCACGACAGGGTTCTATATCATATCAGGATACATTGCAAAAGATGTTGGCATTGTATCACATGATCTATCCAGTACTACTGTATTACTATTGTTGGTGCCCCTTTCGGGTTACATTCTCTTACGATCAGAGGAAGAAAAGATATCGTACAACAAAAACCAAATTTTTTCATTTTGTTTCATCTTGTTGCTTGTAACATCATCTGCTGTTACACCGTTTGCAATCAGCCAAAATTACTGGGGAATGGCATTTGCAGAACCGCAGAACCAGACTGATGTAAACAATACCGTATCCAATGTATCCAGCAATGTATCCAGCAATGTATCCAGTACAGTTACAAATGTCACGGGCATATTTGCAAACAATACTGGTATACAACCATCCAATCAAATCGTACCATCTAACCACACCTCATCTAACCAGACCGTATATGCCATACCGAACTATCTCTCATATGGAATCTCATCTAATCTTGGAATCCTTGACGGCATCACCATTCTACGAAACGGTACTGTTCCACCGGTAAACACCAACTCTACTCTCTCATCTGAAATATCCATCGTAGACGGCATCACCATTCTACGAAACGGCACCATTCCTCCAGCAGATGACACCTCCACCCTCTCATCTGGTCTATCCATCGAAGATTCCATCAATGCAACAAAAATAGGAATAACAATACCACAAGCTACTGCATCCTGGAATTTCACATCTACTAATGGTACAATAGGAAAAGCAAGGACAGAGAACAATACACTAAACCTGCAGGGAAACGGCTACCTCAAACAATCAATCAACTCTACTAATACACTGAACAACTTTACCATATCAGCATGGGTCAAGCCTGACTATTCCCAAGGATCACCTGTATTTGCAGTAATCACAAAAGCAGGCCAGTTTGCACTGGATGTAAACAACAACATCCCACCTGGAAAAGCTGCAACATTTTCAATATTTGACGGCATACGATGGAATACAGTCAACTCTACCATACCAATACCTGAGAACACATGGACATATCTTGCAGGAACGTACAACGGGACATACATTACAATTTACGTCAATGGTACAATGGAATCATCATACAAGCTGCAGGGAGTCCTTTCAATATCTGATGACGGGCACCTGGTTCCTGTAAACCCAGACCAGATATCGTCTGATTCAGACGTGGTAATTGGTGCATCTGTAAATACCATACACGCTGCAGTGGCTGACAAATTCTCAGGTGGAATCCAAAAGGTGAGCCTGTACAAAACAATGCTCAGCCCACAACAGGTGTCTCTAGCATATGAGCAGGATGTAACAGGGTTGACTCCTAGAAATAATATACCGTCGAATTTGGTTGATGGGATGGATATGGCAGATAGTATAGTAGAATTGAAACAAAACCCACTATCACCAAATCTAATTGATGCTATGATGTTATCTGACAATCTTACTGCATCAATTGTAAACGATACACAACTCAATACAACATCTCTTGCTGTAACGCCATCGATTAACAAGACTCAAAACAGCTATTCTATAACTGATAGTCCAAACTTCCAGTATCAATACTTTACAGATAGCCAACTTCATAACTTGACTAAAACCATTAACTCATCGCACAAGAAATCACAGCTTGGTCAATGGCAGGATTCCGATAAGGTCATCAAAATAGATATCATAGGACCCGACGGCAAGAGCTTCCAAGGAAAATCTACAATAAAAGAAATTAGGCAAGGAAAATATGGGATCCACCTAGAATCTGAAAGAGCCGCACATCCTGGAATATACAAGATAAAAATAACTATGATAAAAGACGGCAAAAAATACGTAACACAGGATCAATTCAGCTGGGGCCTTGTATCTGTTAATACAAACAAAAGCATCTACAAGCCAACAGAAACAGCAAATTTCACAATCGTGGTACTTAACAGCACAGGCAATTCAGTATGCAATTCAAATGTAATCATGACAATCAAAGACCCACAGTCTAATACCAAGACACTTTCATCAGACAATGGAATCACTCCACAATCAGAATGTGGTCTTTATAGCGCAAACTATACCACTGGAACCGAAGGTAACTATACAGTAAACATATCTGCACAGACACAGACTGGACTTGCTACATTTTCCACATCATTTTTGGTACAATCTAATTTCTCATATGACATTGTAAGACAGGCAGCAACCAAGATAGATCCAGTTGACTATCCAAACCTCTTTGGTGTTACAATCAATGTCAAGTCATTTGTAGGATCTGGACCTGTAACAATCAAAGAATCAGTACCAAATGTGTTCAATGTAACCACTGATGGAACAGTAAGCCAGATTAATGATACCAAGATAATCACATGGAACAGGAACCTTGATTCACAAAATAGTACCATAATACAATACAACTATTCTGTCCCAATGAAATATCCAGAATTATATGCACTTGGAAAAGCACAGATCATCAATTCAAACTCTACTTTTACAGAGGCAAGAAACTGGTTTGTAGCAGTAGATCCACTTACATCTCAAGTTGATACTACTCCATCAAATGCTGCAAGCGTAAATACACTTAACCATGAGAAATCTGGAAGACAAATTGCTTGTATATCATCTACAAATTGTTATTCTATATTTGTAGACAAGAATAATCATGTAGTAGCTGAAAACTCTACTGATGGCGGAGCAAACTGGGGAGCTCCTATAGAAATTGAAACAAATTCCAATACTGATGTAGGTGTATCAATTTGGTACGATCAATGGACTCCTGGTGATACTTCTGGCAACCTCATTCACATTGCATGGATAGAAAGTGGAACAGATAGTATATGGTATTCTAACATCAACACATCTACAGGTGTTCACTCAAGCCCTGTTCGCACAACGTACCATGCAGTTTCCAATGAACTTGGTGCAATGACCCCAAGCAGTGATATTTCAATCACCAAAGGTACCGATGGATCACTATACGCTGGAACAGTAGATGCCGCAGCACCAAATACTGGAGAATCATCTCTTAAGAGATGTGACTCTTCATGTACAACCAGTACCAATTGGCATAACATACCAAATGTTTGGGATGGTTCAAGCACTGATGGCAGTCCAAATAATGCAAGGACCATTGCTGATGTATTGCTATTGCCATTGAAGAGCGGCAACATCATGATATTGCAGCAGAATTTCTCTGCTTCAGGAACCAAAAATGGAGTTGGCTATAACATATACACAAAAGCATCCAATACCACCAACTCTGACTTTACAGTTCTTGATCAAGGTTGGACCACTGGTACAACATATAGGCATACGCTATCTGGAACAGTCAATCCAAACAACAATGACATTTACATAAGCTATGTACCAAACCCAGGTCATGCAGCAACAAGTGAGGTGAGATCTTGGAAATATGATAGTTCCTGGACTCAGCTTACAAAACCTTGGTCTGCAACTGCTGGCAATATTATACTGGATTCATCAATTGGGTTTAGCACAGCCACTAATGGATTATTTGTAACATATACCAGAGGTAGCTCAACTAGCTCTCAAAACATCTACTATGCAACATCTCTTGATAACGGTATTACATGGACTAATGATCAACAAGTAAATGATGCAAGCGTTGTCTCTAATGCAGACTTTAGAAGTCTTACAATGGATGCCTCATCTGGCAGTGCTTTACATGTATTATGGCAGCAAAAAGTTTCAGGAACTTCGGTAAAATTATTCCAGGATGTTATCGCTCAATTTACACAGTCTACTCAAACAGTAACTATTTCAGAATCAATCAAAAAATCAGTGACAAAATTCTTGTCTGATTCTGTTTCAATCTCTGAATCAATTAGCAGAACTACATCTCTACACAAATCTCTCTCTGATTCTGTTTCAATTTCTGCATCAACTAGCACAGCTGCATCTATCCACAAGTCTTTCTCAGATTCAATATCCACATCCGAACTCTTTGCAAGAACATCATTCAGATCAAAAGCCTTGTCTGACTCTGTATCAACCTCAGACTCACTTGGTAAATCTACATCTCTACATAAATCACTCTCCGATTCTGCAAATATTGTAGATTCTATTGCAAGATCATCTACCAAGACCAAATCACTCTCTGATTCAGTATCAATAACTGACTCAATTACACCATCAGCTAACAAGACTCAATCACTATCAGATACACAATCCATCACTGATTCAGCATCCACTTCTGCAACCAAGACTCAATCACTATCAGATACACAATCAATCACCGACTCGATTACACCATCAGCTAACAAGACTCAATCACTATCAGATACACAATCAATCACCGACTCGATTACACCATCAGCTAACAAGACTCAATCACTATCAGATACACAATCCATCACTGATTCAGCATCCACTTCTGCAACCAAGACTCAATCACTATCAGATACACAATCCATCACTGATTCAGCATCCACTTCTGCAACCAAGACTCAATCACTATCAGATACACAATCAATCACTGATTCAGCATCCACTTCTGCAACCAAGACTCAATCACTATCAGATACACAATCCATCACTGATTCAGCATCCACTTCTGCAACCAAGACTCAATCACTATCAGATACACAATCCATAACAGATACGATCTCAAAGAAACCAACCAAGTCTCTCTCTGATTCTGTTTCAACCTCTGATTCAATTGGAGGAAACTCAGCCAAGGCTAAATCCCTTACAGATTCAGTATCCATCACTGATTCAGTTACAAGATCACTTTTCAAGGTGAAGTCACTCTCAGACTCAGTAAATATTGTAGATTCTATTGCAAAATCAACTGTAAAGTCTCAGTCATTATCTGATTCCATGTCCACTTCTGATTCTCTTAATGCATCTGTATCGAGGAGAAAGTCTCTCTCTGATTCTGTTAGTATGAATGAAAATGAAAGCACAGTTCTTAGCAGACAATTATCACTAACAGATCATGTTACATCTTCTGATTCAATCAAGTTTGTTGGAGGAATAAGAATAGAGGCAAGAACCCAATTCGATGTACTAATTCCAAATGCAAACTATACAATATCTCCAAACCCCAATGGCAGTAACACACCGGCACTGGTAATCGATGGAGGATCTAATGATCATGATGGCACAAACAATGGACGTGCAGTAGTAACTCTGGTACCTTATGGTCCATACAACATAACCATGGTAAACATTCCAACAGGATATCATGTGTTAGGCAACTTTACCATCTACACTGTAGATAACACTAATCACAATGGAACTACGATATTCAGACTGGTGTCAGAATCTACAAACTTGACCTCATTAGGTAAGACTGTGATTACCTCATCACCAAACCTAAATGGAACGGTGCTTAGCAACTGGAAATCTTCATTTGATGCAACCAAAGTCAATGGATCAAGTTCTACTACAATAGACTCTGTAACCAACCTACCACCTATACTATCTGCAGGTTCATCAAACCAATCCCAAATTACTGATGCAGTGAATAGCCAAGCATCTGTATTGCTAAAAACATCATACTCACAGAATGCAAACGGCTCTTACATAATACAATCACTAGGTGCACCAACATATTCCATGCCAAAAAGTTCTTCACTTGTATCCGTAATTCCAACAATAATTGCTTCATCAAGTACATCAAGTCCAGATCAAACTGTAACCACACCACCACTTGACAAAATAGTTCCAGGTCAACAGATGTACATACCTGTACAAAGTTCTGTAATACCTTCAACTGGTGGACTCAAACTCCTGAATATTAAATCAAACAGTACTTCCAATTCTACAGGAAATGCAATAAAAGACTGGTTTGTAATAAAGACAACAAACACACTTCCATCTTCAAAACCATCACTACCAAACAATGACAAACTGACATTGTTTGTCAATGTAACATATCAATACGAAACAAATGGAGTAGGATTCAACTGGGGCAAGCCATCCAACTTTGCCAGTGCTCCAAAGATGACATTGCAATTACCAAAGAACCCGTCAGGAGTTACTGTTGACTCTAACGGATGTCCGGTATCTGACATATTCGTATTTGATCCTTCACACAACAGCTGGACTACAAACCCAGTTACTATATTGTCTTCAACACCAACCTCAGGAAACAGCAATTCATGTGATGTCATAGTCCAGACACAGCACTTCTCACAGTTTGCATTAGGATCTCACACTTCAAGTTCCACCTCCAGTACACCTGGAACATCAACTACATCAAGCCAAGGAGGAGGTACTGGAACTGGTGTAGGAGTTGGAGTGGGAACATCTACGTCTACAACAAGCAATGGTGGAGGAGCAGGACCTTATCTTAAGATCCAAAAAATATCATATGACGTTTGTGACAAACAAATTGTAAGAATTCAGGTGGCAACTGACTATAATGGAACAGATCCAATGGTACTGGTTCGTACTTCACTTACAGGTGTAGTGGATGCAAAGCTTGTACCGGATCAACCATATGCACAAGAAAATATCAATGCCACAGTAAGAAAGCTAGTTTACGAGGCTAGTATCAATCCAAAAGAAACATCATTTGAAGTTGTTGCAATAGAGGCAATTGGACACAATATCTTCTCCGTAGGAAAGACAGTGGAGGTTACTGGCTGCAATGAGGATCTAGATTTCACTCAAGTTGAATTGTTAACACAACCTACCCAAATTGACTTGGCTGCACCAAAGATATTTGATCTTAAATTCCAAGTAGGTAATGGAACCAAGCAGCTTGCATCAGAGCCAACAACCCAGTTTGTATCTGGTAAACCATTGTCAGTGTATGCCATAGTGGATACACCAACATCAATTACTACATCTGAATTGCGATTCACAGAGGTTGACAATAGCGATACTAGCAAGTATCACACAATAACAATGAATGTTACCCCATTACAAATATCAAATAGCACATATCTGTTATCAGCAACAGTTCCATCTGAATTACTCCAAGCCCCTGGTGTACAGTATTGGGTTCATGTGGAAAATAGTGCCAATAAGAAAATTGATTCAGATGTTTCCACAATAGGAGTAAAACCAAACTATCCAATCAACGCTAAACTAGAGTTGGATGTTTCACAAAATAGAGCAGCAGGTACTACCGCAAAACCTTCATCCTACATTACAAATGATGGAAATCCAGTATACGGTACAATCTCACTTGTAGTGGATGGTAAAACAGTCTATACCTCTCCTGGACAATTGTTCTCCAAAGGACAGACTCAGGTAAGGCTAGAATGGAAGACCCAGCCAACAGATGGCCTAGTCAATCATAAGATAGAAGCAATAGCAAACATTTACGACAAGTCATTTATCGCAGAGGCAAACATCATCACATTCTCTTCAATCAAGACTGAATCTATAACACAACCAATCAACATTACTCCAATCAATGATACCAATGGCCATGCAGTAGCCAATCCACAAGTGCTCTATTCCTCATTTAACAATGAAGGCACCATGAGATACAAGGTAACTGCACCTGATGGTACATGTGTGATTGGTGCAGCAAGTGAATGTCTTGTAACAAACTCTACACTAGATGAGCCTGGACAAATAAAGAGCATAACTGTAGGAGATCAAGTTTACAGGGTTAGATATTCTGGAATGAACGATACACTGGAAAGATTCTCAATCACATCAGTAGATCCTATAATTGGAACATGGAAGATTGAGATTGATTCCCAGATAGATCTTTCACCTCAAACACATGTGATGGACAGTGTTTCACTCAAGGTAATCTATAGACCAGTTGAAATACCATTCCTATCTGAATGAAAATGATATAACTATCTGATTCTCATCAGGGAAAAGCAGTTACTTGTGCCAAATGAGAATCAAGTTCTGAAATTTTTATTCTCTCTTGGCTCATTGAATCGCGATTTCGTATTGTAACTGTACCGTCTTCTAATGTCTGATGATCAACTGTTACTGCAAAGGGCGCGCCAATTTCGTCTAACCTTCTATATCTTCTCCCTATTGCACCAGAATGATCCAAGAATGCATCATATTTTTTTCTTAACATTATATACACCTCTTCAGTTTTTTCTGCCAATCCGTCTTTTTTTACAAGTGATAAAACACCAACATGAATTGGGGACAAGTATGGCTCTAAAGAAAGTACGACCCTATCATTTTCCTTGTCTTCACGAAGCCTGTGCTCTATCATGGTATAGAGACTTCGGTCTATACCCATTGATATCTCAAATACATGTGGTAAGACCTTGACTTCATCATCCATAACCTCAAATTTTTCTTTGCTTGTATTGGCGTGGCTTTTCAAGTCATAGTCAGATCTATAATTACATGCAACAAGCTCAAGCCAGCCTGTATTGGTCTCAACCTCAAAGTCAAATGCAACGGTAGCATAGAATGCCTTTTCCTTTTCTCCTAGTTTTCTAAACCTGCTTCTTGCAACATCGATTCCTGTCTTTTGATAAAACTCTACAAGCAAACCAAGATAATATGCTACAAGCTTGTTTGGAACTAGTCCTGAATCAAGTGCTTCTTTGCATGTCATGCTCTTTATGGTCTCATCAACCATTATTCTTATCTGCGTATTTTCTACTTCTGAGAACTTGGCTAGATCATCAAGCTTGTTAGGATTGCAAAATACCTCAATCTCTGCCTGGTAAAACTCTCTTAATCTGAGAAGACTCTGTCTTGGAGAGATCTCATTTCTGAAACTCTTTCCTATCTGGGCAATGCCAATTGGAAGCTTTCCTCGCATTGTCTTGAACAGCCTTGGAAAATCAACAAAGATGGATTGGCATGTCTCAGGTCTTAGGTATGCTGATTCCCCTTGGGCTCCTATTCCTACCTTGAACATCATGTTAAATTTTTTAATATTGTCAAGACTACCCTTGCATTTGGGGCATACAATCTTTTTTTCCTCTATTACTTTATCAAATTCTGACAGGTCTGCATTTTCAGGAATTATTATTGAAGTGATCTCTGCTATCATCTTGTCTGCCCTGAAGATTGACTTGCATTTTGTACATGTTGCAATGGGGTCGGCAAAACTTGCAAGGTGACCTGATGCAACAAAAACATTTTCTGACATGATCTGGGAACCGTCAATCTCCCACATCCTGTCTCTTCTTACTAATTCTCTTCTCCATAATTCGATAAACTTGTTTTTCAGGTTGACCCCAGATGGACCATATTCCCAGAAACCTGCCTGTGCATCAGAATAAATCTCACAGCTAGGAAAATAGAATCCACGTTCCAGTGCAAGTTGCATTATTTGTTCATAGTTCATTATATCATCAATTCTTCCTAATCAAGCAAGTTCTTTTACCTTATTCAAGTTTCCAACATCATCACGTCTCTCGTCAATGGGTGTCTCTAAAATTATTGGTATTTTTTTACGATTTATTGTTTTTATGATATGCCCAAGTCCCTTCTCTCCAATCTGTCCCAGTCCAATGTGTTCATGTCTGTCCAAGTTGCTCCCAAGTTCTCCCTTGGAATCATTTAGGTGTAAAATTTTGAGATGTTCAAATCCTATTGTTTCATCCAATTTTGCAAGTGTGGCAGCAGCCCCCTTCTCTGTACTCATGTCATAGCCTGCTGCAAAACCATGGCATGTATCAAAACAGATTCCAAATCTTTTTGCAGGTTTTAGTTGAGATAAAATGGATGCGAGCTGGTCAAGATCAGAGCCTACACTATTTTTCTGACCTGCAGTATTTTCAAGAAGAATCATTACATCGTCTGGTGTGTCTTTGGCAGCTTTTGTAAATGCCCTTACCAGCATCTCAATTCCTTTCTTGTCACCTTCGCCCTTGTGACTTCCGAGATGTGCAACAATGTATGGAATTCCTAACTTGCTGCATCGTTTTACTTCGTCTATTAGAGAATCCGTAGATCTTACAAATGGATCCTCTTCTGGAGAGGAAAGATTCGGCAAATATGGCATGTGAGCTACAGTTGCAAATCTATCAATCTTGGTCTTGGCAAGTTTTTCTTTGAAACTTGAAGCATCACTGCTTGTTAGTGGTTTTGCAGCCCATCCTCGTGGGTTGCGAGTAAAAATCTGAAACGCGGTACATTCTCTTTCTACTGCATTATCAACTGCCTTGTCTATCGAGCCTGCAATGGATACATGCAATCCTACCTGCATGCCACTAATTTACTTGGGCATAATTTAAACTCGTGTGAATAATCTCATAATTGTCTGACCATCACTTGATGGTCAACATGATAATCAAATTTTTAACTTGGTGAGCGAGAAATCCCACATGTTTTAGCGGTGGGATGAAAGCGAACTTGAAATCAACAAGGTGTTTTTATGTCAATATTATACATAATGAGCAGAAAACAAAATGAGGAACTACAAGTTCAGACTATATCCAACAGTATCACAAGAAGATGTATTGGTGAACAATATCAATGTGTGTAGATGGATTTACAACAAATTCATTGACTATACAAAGGAAGAAACTGTCTCTCAGTATGACCTACAAGACTATCTAATAGAATTGAAACAACAGGAATCTTGGCTATACAATTACCATTCCAAGATGTTACAAATGGTATGTGTACAGATGTCAGGATCTCAAAAAGCATTAAAATCATTGAAAGAAAATTGCAGAAAGACTGGCAGTCTAAGGTTTGCAAGAACAAAGAAGACATGTTAAAGATTGGAATAGAGGATCTAGCAAAATATCCTTTTCTTACAGAGGCTGGTGAATATCTGCGAAACACTGGACTGAGTCTTGAACAGTTGGGAGATCCTGATTGGCAGCCCATTGTTGAAAAAGCATATGGCAGAATTGTGGTTGCCTCATCTGGGCAAATCTATAGCTCTGATCTTAAAACACTGGACAATGATTCTGAATTACTCTCCTTTCTAGTAGCAATAATTCTACTCAAATCAGCAGGCATTGCTACATTAATTCGAAGATTTTCACTAGCAGAATCTAGAAGAGCTGAAAGATATTTACAGCAAGATCTTTGGATAAGCAGAGATAAAAAAAATCTAGAGCTTCCGTTAAAAATAATCCAAGATCTGTTTGCAGTTAATGTATCAATTGATAACGAAGAGTTTGTAATCAAAGTACCGGATTATCTACAGAGGTCTGTGCATTTCCATGAAAAGGAATGGAAATTGGTAAACCGAAGGGTTACAAACGGACTTGTCTACCTAAGCGCACATGAAACAGTCAGACTGATACGTGCAGAGCTTGGAGAATACATCAATGGAAAAATACAATCAGTCAACGTTGATTCTATCCCGCAAAGCTTTAGGCATAGAGTAGAAGACTTGGTTGCACTTGCCAAAAAGTTCTCTGATACAACCTATGTCTCTTCAGAATTTCCTCCATGTGTCAAACATGGAATCGAAGTTTTAGAAAAGGGCGAAAACCTACCTCACTCTGGAAGATTCTTGCTTGCTACGTATCTTCTCTCAAAGGGCCAAACAGTTGACCAAATTGCTCCTTTGTTCAAAAATGCTCCTGATTACAATGAGCGAACTACAAAATATCAACTAGAACATATCTCTGGTTCATCTGGAAGTGGGACTAAATATCAATGTCCATCGTGTGAAAAGCTACGAAGCGAAAGCCTTTGTTTTGCCATACCTGATTGTGATGGAATAATAAATCCGGTACAATTTGGCAAAAAGAGGAAGAGTCAATGAACGAAAAAAATGCTCTGCTAATAGAGAGTTCATTTAAGGAATATTATTTTAATCGATTTGATCTGATACATGTTCCGCAAAAGGCTACAGAAAGGGAGTTTGGATATCAAAAGTTCAACTCTGGAATGACAAGACACCTAGTTGTAAAAAATGACAAGGAACTGCATCTTCTGTTAATGAAGGAAGTTCCATCTGATGTATACTGTTCAAATGCATACTATTCATTTCCAAATCTTCCAATGTCTGAGAAAGACTGGAAAGGTGCTGACTTGATCTTTGATATTGATGCAAAGGACTTGGCACTTCCATGCAGAAAAGATCATACTGTATTCAAGTGCAACTCTTGCAATAATCATACAATTGAATTCCAGTCACAGTGTGCAAAATGTGGCTCGACAAAGTTTGAGACTGTATCTGTGATGTGCAAAAATTGTATTACGGAGTCTAAAAAAGAAGTGACAAAACTTGTTGATATACTTACAACTGACTTGAATGTAAGAAAAGAACAGATCGAGGTATATTTTTCTGGAAATGAAGGATTTCATATTCGTGCAACCAATAATGATTATGAACCATTGGGCTCTCAAGAAAGGGCAGACCTGGTAGATTACATCATGTTCAACGGTGCAATACCTGAATCTTTTGGAATTAAAAGACAAAATAATTCCAAGGCTTCGCTTCCCACATTTGAGGAAAAAGGCTGGCGAGGCAGAGTTGCTCGTACGCTATTTTCATCAAAATCAAAGGCTCCCAAAGTAACAAGGGAAATAATTGCTAGTGGATATTCTGCATTTCAAGTGCAACTAGAAGAGATCAAGAAAACTATGGGAGTGAAGGTGGATCCCAAAGTAACAATGGACATACACCGAATATTCAGGCTTGAGGGATCTATTAACAGCAAGAGCGGTCTTTCAAAAATCCAGTGTGCAGACCTAGATTCTTTTGATCCATTTTTGGATGCCTGTCTGCTTGGAAATGATAACGTAGACATCATGGTAAATTGTCCGCTGCAGATTAGGCTCAAAAACAAGAAATTCGGACCATACAACAATGAAACAGTTTCTCTGCCAAAGTATGCTGCAGTTTACATGTTGTGCAAAGGCCTGGGAAATGCAATCTGACAAGCTTCTTTTGACTTATTAATGGTGTTTTGCAAAAGAATCTAGGTAGACATTAATTTGACACAAAGGAAGGTAGCCTGATTTTGTATAATTCATCAACCCAGTCCAGCCCACCTCCGCATGACTCTGGAAAATATATCAGAATAGGTATTGTTGCTCT
>JANWLA010000027.1 GCA_025451075.1 Nitrosotalea sp.
AGAGATGGAAATATAAGCTCAACATAAAATAAATTATCAGAAAAATGAAGGCAATTTTCTTAGTTGGAACTGCTGGGGCAGGAAAGTCATTGTTAGCTTCTAAAATTCTTGACTATTATTCTAGAAATGGCGCTTTTGTTGGAATGCTGAATTTAGATCCTGGTGTTGAGAATCTGCCATATACATGTGACATAGATGTTAGAGACTATATCGATATTGTACAGATTATGAAACAATATGATCTCGGACCTAATGGAGCCATGATTATGGCAAGTGACCTTATCGCATCAAAAATAGATGATTTACAAAATGAAATAGATAATGTGAATCCGGATTATCTTATAGTAGATACACCTGGTCAAATTGAGTTGTTTGCATATAGAGCAAGCGGACCTTTCCTAATACAAAACTTGAATGTGGGAGAAAAAGCATCAATATTTCTTCATGACGGATCGTTGATTACATCACCTACTAATTTTGTTTCAATTGCGTTACTTGCTACTTCAGTAAAATTAAGACTTGGTTTATCGCAGATAAATGTTCTAACAAAAACAGATCTTATTGAAGATAAGATTAAAGACATACTAAAATGGTCAACAAATATGGCAAGTCTTGAAGATGCTCTTGCTAAAGATGCTGATGGTGAGAACTATATTCTTGCAACTAATATTCTTAGAAGTCTGAATTTGGGAGGATTTGCACAAGGAATGATTCCAATTTCTAGTGCTACTGGCGAGGGAATAGTTAATCTTCAAGCTGCTCTAAGTCGTGTACTCAATTTAGGAGAAGAGGTAGAAGACTAGTGCAAAGTGTAATTGTAAGGGCCCCTTGCTCTACTGCAAATTTGGGACCGGGTTTTGACGTATTTGGATTGGCGCTTGATGCATATTATGATGAAATTCAGATAATAAAAAAGGGAAAGGAGATAGTCATTGAGAGCTCAGATGCTGTTCCTCTAGAACCAGGAAAAAATTCAGCAGGATTAGTAATTAAGGAAATGTCAAAAAAATTCAAGATAAAATCTGGTCTTTTAATTAAAATTAAGAAAGGTGTTCCAGCAGGATTTGGAATGGGCAGTAGTGCTGCATCTGCTGCTGCCGCCGCAGTTGCGTTTAATGCATTATTTGATCTTGATCTTGATCAGAATACTTTGATAGAATTTGCAGGTATGGGAGAAAAAGCTAGTGCCGGGTCTATTCATTATGACAATGTCAGTGCATCAGTTCTAGGCGGGTTTGTAATAGTGAGAACAGATCCGCTTGATGTGTTAAGAATTGATCCTCCAAAAGATTTGGTGTTATGTGTTGCCATACCAAAAATTATTGTCCCCAAAAAAAAGACAGAGGTATCAAGAGGAGTACTTCCCAAACAAGTGAAATTATCTGATTACGTGAAGAATCTTTCTAATGCATCTGCAATAACTACAGGATTCATAAAAAAAGATGTAGAATTGATAGGGCATTCAATAAAAGACATAATTGTAGAACCTGCTAGAAAGCACCTAATTCCAGGTTTTGACAAAGTTAAATCAGGTGCATTACAAGCAGGCGCGTTAGGTGTAACAATAAGCGGTGCTGGGCCGTCAGTAATTTCATTTACATCAAAATTTGCAGATCATAAAAAGATCTGCAGAGCAATGGAAAAAGGGTTCGCATCAGCTGATACAAAATGTACTACAGTAATTTGTAGACCAAGCAAAGGCGCTTTTGTGATATAGTTATTTCTTTTCAACAAATTTGCGCATTCGTTCTTCTCTGTCTTTGGTTGAAAAACACACAGCCCATGAATATATTTCAAGTTTTAATCCAGTATCAAGATTAGCATCAGTCCCCCTGTTTACAAGCATCTTGGAAACTCCTATTGCAAAATTACTGTTTTTTGATATTGCTTTAGCATATGCTCTGGTTTCAAAAATCAAACTCTCAGAAGGAAATATTTTATTTATCAAACCCATTGAAAATGCTTCTTCTGCAGTAATTTTTCTACCAGAAAATATGAGATCTTTGGCCCTGGCGGGACCAATAATTCGTAATAGTCTTTGTGTCCCGCCCCAACCTGGACAAATTCCTAGTGTGACCTCAGGTTGACCAAGTTGTGCATTAGGTGATGCAAATCTGATATCACATGCAAGTGCAAGCTCACATCCACCCCCCAAAGCATATCCGTTTACTGCCGCAATGACAGGTTTTTCTAATTTTTCGATTTTATTCAAAACTTCATGTCCCTTGAGTGCATACTTTTCTGCCTCAGTTGGTCCGATACTATTCATATATTCAATATCTGCACCAGCTGAGAAAGCTTTTGGGCCATCACCAGTGATAATGATAACGCGTGATGAGTCTTTTTCCAAACTATCAAGTAGAGAAATAAATTCATCCATTACATCCAAATTCATTGCATTTAGTTTATCTTGTCTATTGATTGTAATTTGTACAACATCCTCTTCTCGTTCAACTTTCAGATATTTCATACAAGAAAAATAATTTAGCAGAAATTAAACTTAGAGATACATGCAAATAGAAACCGAGTTATATTACCACTCTCACAGTGAACCCATCATTGAATCCATTTGGGTTGATGTCATCTATTGGATCAGCTGTTTGTTGGGGTACTTTTTTTGTACCAGTTAGAAAGGTTAACGTTGTAAGTATTTGGCAACTTCAAGGTTCTACTGGAATTGGAGTACTTCTTTTTGCAATACCAATTGGTTTTTTCTGGGGATTTGGAATTTTACCTAGCGGGATTTTGAGTGGAGCTATATGGACTGCGGGAAACATTCTTGCACTTTATTCAGTTAAGCTAATAGGGCTTTCAAGAACTTCTCCATTTCTTGCAGGCTTTAGCATTCTAGTTTCATTTCTCTGGGGAATTTTGTTTTTTGGAGAAAAGTTTAGCTATATGATACTAGCAATTGGTGCAATAGGATTACTATTAGCTGGTTTGCCATTCATCACAAGCGCTACAAAGACTTCAGATATTCAGCGAAGAGGGTATTTTATCGCTGCAGCATCAGGCATTATTGGAGGATCATATGTCATACCAATGCAGGCAACGCATACACTTCAATCCGGATTCTTTTCATCTAGTTTATCGATTTTTGCAATAGGAATACCACTATTATTTTTGTCACGAAGATGGGTTAGAAAAGAGATTGTTGCAGGAATGATTTCAGGAAGTTTATTCAATACAGGTAGCTTATTTGTCTTGGTAGCCATAGCATCAATAGGAATTACAGTGGCATATCCAATTTCCCAGACTGCTACACTTTTTGCGGTATCATGGGGAGTTTTGTATTTCAAGGAAATAGCGCATAAACGCAACATACTTAGAGTTTTAACCGGTTCTGTCATGATTTTGTCTGGAGCAATATTGCTATCTATTGCCTAGTCAAGCATTTTATTTGGTTTAATAGAACTATTTTCAAATTGAAAGCTGTTATAGTATTTAGTGGAGGTTTGGATTCAGTATGCACTGCTACCTATCTTCAAAAACAGCATGATCTTTATGGAATAACTTTCTCTTATGGTCAAAAAGCAAGTAAAGAAGTAAAAGTTGCACAACAGTTTTCAAAATTATTAAAGTTTAAAGAACACAAAATTGTGGACATTGGATTTATGAAAGATTTATACGAAAACACAAATGCTTTAACTAATTCCAAAATAGTAATCCCGTCAAAATTTGATTACTCCATAGTAGCTCCAATACGAAATGCCATTTTTCTAAGTATTGCTTCAGCATGGGCATTTTCAAAAGAAGCTGAACTTGTTGTTTATGGTGCTCATATTGGAGACACACAATATCCAGATTGCAGACCGATATTTACAAAACTGCTTACAAAGGCTTTGAATGAGGGAGAGATTGATGGGATAAACTTGGGCCTCAGAAAGAAGATAAAGATTTGGAGTCCATATATGAATAATCTTTCAAAGAGTGATCTTCTAAAGAAGGGATACAAAGAGTTAGGTGAACAGATTTTTAAAAGCTGGAGTTGCTATGGCAATGACAAGATTCATTGTGGAAAATGCGAATCGTGTAATAACAGAAAATCGGCTTTTCTCAAATCAAAAATTGCGGACAAAACTAGGTACTTAGATTTTGGATAAGATCGGTCTTCTCAGTATTATTGGCCTGACAATTAAATAATAGGCTAGAAATACTGCACCAATAACTCCCCAAAAGGCCCATATTGTCATTGAATCATTAAAACCCATTTTCTTAAAGAAGTCCATGGAATTCAGAGAAATTCCCAATCCTGCACCCAATACAATGAAAAATTCTATGGCATACCACATGAAGGCTGGCCAAGATTCTTTTGGAACGTGAATGTTGTTGTGTGCTCCCACGATAGTTCTGCGTTAACTGTTATTATTTAATTTTTAGGTTAACCAATATTTGGTTTAAATTTTCCACTGTATATCAAATTTAGAACATCTGATCTTGCTTCTTTTTTATCATAAACCCCTCTTGATGCTATTGTTGTTACTACAGCATCATTTCGTACTCCCCGCATTTTCATACAAAGATGCTCACCTTCTGCAATGACAATTACACCTTTGACTCCTTCTGAGTATAATTCATCAGCTATATTCTTTGTAATTCGTTCTTGTATTTGCAATCTAGCAGAATATTTCTCCACAAGACGGACCAATTTTGATATTCCAAATACCTTGCCATCTGGTGCATATGCTACACTCACTTTTCCATAAAATGGTAGCATATGATGTTCACACATGGAATAAAATTGGATATCTTTTGCAATTACAATATCAGAATCTTCAGAAAACTTTACTGACAGTTCTGATTCGCCTTCATATCCCTTGAAGATCTCTTCATACATGTCTGCTATTCTGCTTGGAGTATCAACTAGACCTTCTCTGGTTGGATCTTCACCTATCTCTGCAATTATTTCTCGAATTAATCGTTTTACTCTTTCTTTATTCATCAAGGCGCACCTATGAATTTATGAAGCTGTGGTACTATTCTAACTTGATCATCATAAGCATAAACTGAATCATAAAAGCTGAATAGTTGTTTCAAACTAGGCTCTGAAATACCATACGTAGGCTGTATTATAAATCCTGCAAGCTCTGTTTTTGATATTATTTCAAATATCTGCCTAAGAAGTTTCTTAAATGGGTTTAATTGAGTTTTTGAACTTATCACTACTTTGACATATGTTGTTTTCTTAGATTTTTTGGCCAGTCTCAGACATTCAAGTTCGTTTTCTAAAAGTTTAGAATAATGCTTTGAATCAACAAAACCAGATTCTGGAGTTTTAAATTCAATTTTTATAAAATTGATGTAAGGAAGAACTTGAGCAAACTTTGATGAGTCATAGCAAGATGATTCCAAGTAAGTAGGAATCTTTTTACTTTGAACAAACTTTGCTAATTCTGCAACAGCCTTTGACTGAGCAAGTGGATCTCCTCCAGTAAAATTGACCTTGTATGTATTTTTCTTGAGACTTTTTCTGATTATCTCTTTTGCTTCACTAATTGAGTATTCTTTTCCAGAATTCATAGGAAGTGTTTCTTTAGTATCACAGTAAAAACACTTGAAAGGACAACCTGATAGCCTTACAAAGAGAGTCTTGGTGCCGTACAAGATTCCTTCCCCTTCAACAGATGTAAATATTTCATAAAGTCTTACGTTCAAGTATTGATTCTGTACTTGTTCATTATTTATTTAATTGGATCTTCTTATGAATGATTTTTTGCCAAAGTGGATATAATAGCAAATGTGATAATAAGCAGTGAAAAAACTAATTCTTTTGCTTCCGTTGATAGTCTTGGCATTTGTAACTTGCCAAAACGCAAATGCTTTAACAATAAACGCTATTCCTCAAAAACAAGAATTTGGAGCAAATGAATGGATAAAGGTCAACATTACAATTCAAGGGTATAATGGCGGTCAGATAAATTGGATTGCCCATAGACCTGATAACTCCATAATATCAGGAATCATGGATCAACAAATAAAGTCAGAAAAAGCAATACATCAAATTGTAAGAGATGCTAATGATAATGAATTTGGTCCATGGTCGATTAATTATCAATATGGAGGAATCAATCAGACAGTCCACTTTAATGTCAAGTCTCTGGATTTAGCCATATCAATAGACAAGATAACGTACTACGAGCCAGATATCATGAACATCAACATAACTTCTTCTTATTATAGTCCATATGCCAAATTTGCGCATTCTTATTTTCTGGATTTTTATGATCAAGATGGAAATAGTGTAATTGGAGTAGAAGAAGCTGAAATCAAAGCAGATAGTCCTAGTGTATCATATCACCTTCCAATGTTACAATTTTCTAAATACAATCCTCCAGGATTATATAAATTAAAAATTCAATACTTTAACTCTGTCAGCGAGATACCATTTTTTTTAGGGGACATAAACAAATTAATGGAAATATCAGTAACAAATTCAGCTACCTATTATCCAGGAAATGATGTAACACTTGATCTGATACTTACCAGATTAACAGAATCAAGCGGCACGGTGAAAATAACAGATCCATTAGGAAATACAACTACTAGTCAATTTTACCCGCAGTCAGCGCTTTATACAATAGTACTCAAGAATTTGCCTAAAATAATTGGAACTTATGGATTTGAGATCGATTATGCTGGTGCTACAAAGACAGGCTCTTTCAAAGTAGTTCAAAATCCTCAGAAACTACTCAATATTCAGTTGGATATAATTCCAAATAAACTGTATTACAAACCAGGTGAAATTGCTGATTTCAAAATACATGTTTCAAACATCACTACAAATTCAATAACTACGTGGGTCACAAGTCCTGATAGCAAGGCCAATCCAGAAATAGTATTGCCAGTTTATACAAATGAAATTACCATACCTCATAGGATTACTCAAAATGATACCAAAGGACAATGGAAGATGTACGTCAATTATGATGGAATTATAAAATATTCATCGTTTTATGTAGATGGTTCTCCTGTTGATGATGGGAAAATGCTTGATAATGCTCAGTACAGTGTTCCCACTTTTGTTTCAGAGATCAATTCAACTACATTCAAGTCTCCAACTAATATTGCCATAGACAATGACAATAATATCTACGTGACAGACACTGGAAATTCAAAAATAAAGAAATTCAATGCTGGTGGCAATATGCTTCTTTTGTGGGGTGATATAGGTTCATCAAACGGACAATTCAAAAATCCATCAGGCATATTCGCAAATGAAAAATATGTGTATGTAGTAGATACTGGAAATTCAAGGATAATCATGTTCAACAAAACTGGAAGTTTTGTTTATTCTTGGGGTATGTATGGTAAAGATCCTGGCATGTTCCAAATACCAACTTCAATAAACTCAGATCATAGGGGTGAACTTTTTGTAGGAGATGTAGAACAACAATTCATTCAGCTATTTGATTCAAAAGGTGTTTACAAAGATAAAATAGGTTCGTCATTGACAGAAGGGGCAAGTTTTTCAGGCATAAGAGCAGTAGCATTTGATTCACAAGATAACTTGTATGCCATTTCTACAGACAATAAGATATTGAAATATTCTAGTATTGGAGAATTTCTAAACGTTTATGGTTCATTTGGAACTGAAGAAGGCAGATTTGTAAATCCATCAGCAATAGCCATTGACTCTAAAGATAACATCTATGTTTCAGATACTGGCAATCATAGGATTCAAAAGTTTGATTCTAATGGAAACTTTCTTTTGAGTTGGGGTAACGAGGGAAATGAGCAAGGTCAGTTTGAACAGCCTGTTGGTCTTGCAATTGATGCATTAGATAACATCTATGTTGTTGACAAAAAAAATAATAACATACAGAAATTTTCACTTTATGGTGGAACAAACAAAAATGTTTTACCTAGCTGGATAGAAAATACGGCTGTTTGGTGGGCCGAAGGAGCTTTAGATAAGAAAGATTTTTCCCAAGCAATCAGATATGCCATAAACCAAGGTCTAATCAAGACATCATCAATGAGTCAAGGCGATATCATAAAAATTCCAAATTGGTTAAAGGGAAATGTGAGACAATGGTCTTCAGGCCAAATTGATGACAATACATTCTGGGCAGCCATTCAGCATCTCTTATCAATAGGAGTTATGAAAATTTAGGATGTAACTTGGGTCACTTTTCTTGAAAGGAATCCTGCTATGAAGATCAACACTCCCAAAATTCCAATAAGACTTCCTACAAATTCCACAGTATCTTTTAGGTCAGCTTGTAATGGTGCCAAAATGAAAGCAAGTATAATACCAACTACTATCATTGGGATTCCTACTCCTACAGAAATTTGCTTTGAAGCCATCTCTCCTTGGTTCTGGTAAAAATCTATATGAATTTTATGTAATCTTTGTTATTGCCATCGATTAGTAATTGGCTGTACTTTTAACCCTGTAAACAAGACAAATATGACCAGAATTTACTGATTTAATTGCAATACTTAGATTAGAAATTATCCGTGATTTTGTTTTTCATTTTTTGATTTTAGTGTTTTCTCATGATTTTTTTGCTCGTGTGTTTTATCTTGTTGTCCTGAATCAAAACTTCTTGGGGGTATCACCTGAGATACTGTTTTGTTGTCGTTACCTTGTTGATTAAAATTATTGTTCTGGGAAAAATTTGTTTTGTCTGTTTTTCTATTTTTGTCCGGTTGACCAGAATTTTCATTATTTGAGGAGTTTGTTTTGATAGGATTAGCTGTTGTGGTGTTCAATGTATTAATAATTGGAGGACTAGTTGTTGTTACATTTGATGGATTTTGAGATGTGGTGGAACTTGTTTCTATGTTATTTTGTAGGTGAATACTAGTTTGTGATTGTGACTCGGTCTGATTCTCATTTTTTAATGTCCCTTTTTGATATTCATCAAGTGATTTTATTACTTTCAAAGCTTCATCAGTATTACCCTCCGATACAAGTTTTCTTAATTTTGCAATCATTTCTCCTGGATTTTCTGTAGATGTGAGATTAGAGATAGTGTTAGACATTGTTGTAACATTTGAAGTCTGCTGTATTGTAGGATTTTCTGTTGCATTAAGATCATTTATTTTATCAAATCGTTCAACTTGTTTCTCTGTAAAATCTTTGGCTCGATTAGTAGTCATTTGTTGGGCAATTTCTGAAAGAGATTGATGGGCATCGACAACCAACTGGTTTGCAGAATCAATTGATTTTGATGCATCCTCAATCTTACCAGCATCAAGATCTTTTTTTGCATTTTGAATTGATGTATCAAGTTGTGTAAAGTTAAAATCAGCATGATTGGTTATTGCTATAGTTTGAAGTGTTTCAGCAACTTTTTCTAATCTTGTGATTTCACTTTGTAATTGCATTACATCTACACGTTGTTGATCATTTACTTTTGTTGCATTAAGAGAATTTATCTCATCATTGGTGATCTTAAAGAAATTCATTGCAGAAAGGAAATGTTGTTTAGATAATACTATATCTTGTTTATTTGCTGCCTGGGTTAGAGCATCTGTTTCATCAGATCCTTGTTTGTATAGAGAAGTAATCTTATCAGAAACATTAGGAATTTGTGATATACTGATGTTTAGATTATTTCTTGCTTGTGTGGCAATATTCACCAATGTATCAAGTTGAGGATCTGCATAGGATTGAATCGGGCCGTTCAGGATTAATGTTCCAACTAATGCCATAATGATAATTGTTAGACTCTTCATTTTTTATCCTCCATTTTTCGAAGTTTAATGAGATTTTGTTGATCAACCTTCTCGATTTCAACAACATCTTCTCTTTCTAGTCGTTTAACAGCACGCCACATCGTTGTTCGTGGCATCAAAAATTTCTTACGTAATTCGCTTTCGTATACCTGACCTCCCTTTTCAGAGATAAATGCTATAATTTCTTTGTCATCCTGGCGTAACTCTGGTTTTAGTTTGTAAATTACTTCCTTTTCCGGTGGAATGTAGTCGTTAGTTGAAATTTCATTTGAAGTTATGATCTTATTGGATCTTGTTTTTTTCATGATTATGATTCCAGCTACTCCTGCTACAACTATACCCACAATCAAAAAATAGATTGATGGATTGTCCGATGGACTAACTGGTGTATGGTTGTTAGATGAATTAGTGGACGATTTTGAAATAGCAGTTTGTTGCTCTTGGAGAGCAATATTCTTTGCAGAATTAGCAAGAGATTCTGCATCAGAATATTTACCTTGATTAAAATCAGATCTGGCTTCCTCTAGTTTTGCTAGAGCCATTGGAGTTTTTACACCGGTAGAATTCAAAGTATTAATAAAATCTTGAGCTTTTTGAATTGCTAAAGTAGCAGTCTGACTTGTACCCAAGACTCCAAAAATATAATCTATATCTGATGAACCACTTGGCAACGATATGAGCGACTGGTCATCAACTATTTGCATGTTTAATGGAGATGCACTCATTCCAACAATTACAGTATTTTTTGGTAAAAGTATTGAATAATCAATGGGAGAATTTACATGAAAACTCCATGTCTTTCCATTTTTCGATATCAAGTCAGGTGTATCATAATCTACTTTTATCGCAGAAGCTCCCAAAGTTGCTACCGTTACAGTATTTGCGTTTATCTTACTAGAAAGCAACGTTCCATTTTCATCTTGTACAACAAGGTTTTCAATACTATTACCGTATACATTCAAAGTGAAATCAGGTGATTGAGGATCTACATCAGTTTGATAGAAAACATGAGTAGTTCCATCTGCATACATTGTAAAATCAAGAATTTTAGGGCTGCCTATAGCATACTGGACAAAGGAAGAGAGAGTAAGTAAAAGAAAGCATGCTGCTACAACTGGTGCTCTAATCATTGTTGTGAGAATACAATTTATCCTTACAAAAAGCATTCCTTCCGGCAACACTTCTTGTATCTCAGTCATCCCATACTCTTGATACATATCTAATACCTGAGGTTAAGTCCCTGCATTACACCTTGGAACCTTTGGAATTCCTGGAAGAATCTTATGCCCTTCTCCGTAACTTTAAAAAGCCTATTTCTGTCGGCTTTCATGGATTCTACCAATCCTGCATCTATCAGTTTTTGGCACTTTTCAAGCACTGCATAATGTGATAGATTTGCTCTTCGGGATATGGCAGAGACAATAACCCCTTGTGTTCCTCCATCCATGGTTACTCCAAGGATATCGGCTATGATGCCCATTTCGGACCTGTATTGTTGTTTTGACATGAGGTACTATAGAATCGATGTTTTATCAGGGACAGCATGAAATTCCATAGCGGAACGTATAGCGGAATGGCAGTTTCAGGCCTTGAAACGGTCAATTTTTCAATTATTGTGAAGCGGGGGAAAGAAAATCAAGTAGGATTTCACATGGCTAAAAAGGTAATTGACTAAGGAGGCAGAGAAATTTCATTCTTCTTAATTTTTTATAATTTAGCAGTTTTCTTTTTGATTGATTCTACAATTTCCAACTTTCGTTTGATGTCCATGTTTGGCTCCATAGTAACATAGACAGTCTTGCGTTTGGGATATACTACAATCTGAGTGATTTTTAGACGCTCAATGTGTACATAATTTACCGGTCCAAGACTCTTGTCAAACTGCTGCCTGATTTTTCTTCTCATGGCTACTTGCCTACAGAAATGCTCCTCTTCTTTTTGTGATTTTAACGAGGTCTTACCTTCCTTCATTATTGCTTCAGATATGTTTCCCTTTAGGTCTATTATTGCTGCAAACCGCATCATTGGATCTAATCCAATTATATCTTCAACTATTGGGAGCAAGCTTACTTTGGTATTCTTCAACTCGAACCAAGGATTCAAGTCTCTAAATATATCTCAATCCCATTTACAGCCACTTTAAATTAAATTTGCTCAAATAGACCAATTTGGGTTTTCAAAACCAGTTTTTTACTTATTAACTTTTTATATATTAAAAATAACAATAACCGTAAGATAATATGTTTGACAAATTCCGAAAGAAAAAGGATGAATCTGGCTCTGTTTCTTCAGGAATTGAGGATAAGACCGATCAATCAGGCAAGGTTTTTCAATATGATCCAGGAGAGGCAGGGGATACAAAGACATCAGAAGTCATGGAAGAATCCCATTTTCGCCCTTCAGAACAAGTAAAAATACCGGAACCTATTCAACAAATTCGTATGAGCACATCAGGCGAAGATATAGGAATCAAGGCATTGATGGATAAGAGAACTAAGTTAGAGGAAGCTATAGACTATGTAGGTTTAATGATCAAGGACCTAAAAGACAAACGAACTAATCTAGAAAAAAACATTGAAGATGAATCAGTGGATATCAAGAACCTAAAGGAAAAACTTGTCAAAGTAGGTCAATACATAGAAGAAGAAAAACTGGGCATCAAGACATTACAACAGAAAAGAGGTGAGGTTGAAAAAGAAGCAGATGATGTTGCAGTGATGATCACCAATCTACGGGAAAAACTAATCAGTATTGATCAAGTGGTAAACGAAGAAGGCACAAAGATAGCAAAATTCAAAGAGACTAGACCAAAGGCAGAATCTTCTCTAACTTAGAATGTAAAGCTCTCTTTTACTAGTGTGTCCAGATTTTCTTTTATTTCATCATCGGAGGATAATGAGCCAAGATCCCTAACCAACACCTCGGTTGCAAGACATTGATTCTTGGAGTATTGATAGTAGCAATCTAGTTTTTCTTCGTATGTTTTTGCACTATAGTAAGTAGTCCAAAAATTTTCTGTCGAGTGTTGAACATACAGAAGAAATTTCCGAATTATTGATTCAATCTTTGGAGAAGGATTGTCCTTTACCAATCCAATTAGAATCTGTTCTAGTTTACTGTCTAGATTTGATTCATAAATAAGCTGATACACATCCCCACCCTTTTTCATGACTAAATTACAGCATCGTATCATAAAAGCTTTCATTAAAAATTTGAAACATATTCTAAAAATCATGTAACAACTTTGAACTATCAAGAAAATTCAAAATTTCTAGTACCAAATAATACGCAAACCTTAAATATTTTGTTCACGTACTAATACTCCCTATCAAAGGGCATCCTCCCAGATAGGTATCATGCAGACAATGTGTGATGTGCAAAGAGAAATCTTTTCACATATAGCATCCCAAGGTACCCCCGAAGGAAATGATGACAAAGGTCAGCATGCTATGAGTGTAACACACTCGTACACGATGTGTGGCTTCCACACTTCTGCATGATAGAATTTTTCCACAAATACCAAAGAATAGACAAAACTATGGAAATTTTTCAAATGCATTATACAATAATGTCTGGTCTCTGATTAGCTAGAACGATGAAGCTTCAAAACAAACGATGGATGTGGTATTTGCTACCAGCTCAGATTACTGCTCAGGGATTAAGCACTGTAATTCCATTATATGTCATATTTCTTGGTGGGAATATAGGGGAAGTAGCCATAATTTCTGCTCTACAGAATGGAGCAATAGCTATTGGCTCATTAGCCTGGGGAAGAATAATTGACAGGTTTCATTCTAAAAGACCAATACTTGTTCTTTCATCCTTTTTTGTGCTACTTTGTAGTCTTGGGATGTATTTTACCAATTCAGTTTACATCCTTTATGGACTGTCAATAGTACTTGGATTTTTCATGGTTGCAAGAAGTCCAGTTACACAACTTCTTGTAATGGAATCAGTGCAAAAGAATCTCTGGAGTTGGCTATTTGCGCGTACATCAATTATCAGTACTCTAGGGATGTTGATCGCTATGATAATTGGAACGGTTGGAAGTTTCTATTTTGATCTTAGACCATATTTTTTGATATGTGCTGCATCAAGTGGCATAGCCATGGTCTTGAGTATATCAGTGAAGGATGATAATATTCACCTTGAAAGGAGCAGTATTGCCCATTCCTTACACGGTTTGCGTTATTCAATCAGTCACCATCATTTTGTTTTTCCAAGAATTCTTGAGGCATATGATTTCAGGCACATAATTGCATTATTCAAAGGAAAGATAAGTAATGAGATAGGCATATTCTATCTAGCATCTTTCTTTTTTTATTTTGGAAGTAACATGTATTTTACTGCATGGACACCATTTTTGAAAAATCAAAATTTTTCAAATTCGGATGTCTTTTTGAATTATACCATCCAAATGATAACCATGTTGCTAGTTTTTTTCATTGCTCCAAAAATAATATCAAAATTTGGAGAAGAGCGATCAACTATATTAGCACACATACCCCGAATTTTGGCAGTCACGATTCCTGCTATTTCATTACTCTCCATGGTAGGAACTTTGGGTTTTCCAGTGACAATAACATCATCTTGCCTGATGGTAATTGCATTCTCAATTTTTAGCACATCTAGTTCAGTGATATTTTTCAAGAGTATTCCCCAAGGATTTGAAGGAAAATATCTTGGAGTAAATAGTGCAGTAACAGGAGTTGGGATTTTTGCAGGCTCACTTGTTACAGGAGAACTGACAAAATCCCTAGGATATGCAGCTATGTTTCTTTCTGCCTCCGCCACACTTGTGGTATCCCTAGTCTTGTACCAAGTATACTTTCGCTACAGACTATCACACAATAAAATGGTCTAGACGTAACGAGCTGAGGAAGCCTGATCAACAGGCATTGAAGGCAGTTTGTCGTTGATTGCTGCTTCTGCAACTGCTGAAGCTTCTTGGAGAATCTTGTCTGATTCTTCGCTTGTAGCACTGGAATCAATTCCAAAGTCGCCACTGTGGAATGTGTCAGTCATAAGACCACCGAGCATTTCAGTCATTCCAGTTAATTCACGGTCAGCTTCTGGCATGAATTTGACTAGAGAAGATTTGAGGTTCTTCATCAAGCCTATTGTTGGCATGATTGTCACCACTGTATCTCCTAGATCGTGGAATGTGCTCAATCTAAGCTCAATTTGTTCTAGAGCAATTCTAGCATTTCCTAAAAGCTTTGTTACCTTTCTAACTTCAGCTAATTCTTTTGATAGGACTTTGCTAGTAGTAATATCATGGTTTTGTGTTGCAACCACAATTCTTTTGAATAACTTTTCATCTCTTTGTTTTAGCTTTGTAATCATTCCGTCAAGTTTTCCAATTTGAGTCTGGAGTCTTTTTATTCCAGTTTCTAATCTTGGTTTTAGCGCGCCTTTTGGCTTTATTGCATCATTAAATTTCTCACCAAGACTTGGTGTTTGAGGCCTTTGCCAATTGTTTGCAAATGTTGTCATGGATACCACTGATAAAGTTGGTTTTTAATTTCAGGTGTGAAATACGGTTCACAGTATACTAAATTTAGCTGACAAAATACCATAGATCAACTTAGCCCACGCTCAGTTTTTATTTTTAATAAAACTAAAAATTCGTGGATAACCTCGATTGGATATATCCTACGACTAATCCCCATTCAGAGTTTTATTGCATTATTTGAATAGCAGTGTTTCTCTGTGGATGGATTTTCTTTAGGTGAATGGCCAGTGCCTGATTCGACGGCTGGGATTCACAACAAAGTGGACATTGTTCCATTTTATTTAATGCGGGTTCTGCAAAACAAATGTATTTAAGGTTTTGCTTGAGGCCCTAAAATAATTTTAAAATAAATTTTTTTAAAAAAAATAATTATTCCAAAAAAATTTAAAAAATAAATTAAAAAATATTATTTGAGAAGATTAGATTTTATGTAATAATCACCATCCAAAAAATAAATTGTTTTGTTAGATTACAACACACTGATTCTAGTATTTTGATATTAATGAAGTATAATATATAATTTCTATATATTTTAATTGTAAAATTAGAATTTCATAGAACAAATACTCATAGTTAAACCTTTTTATTTATGTTAATCGAAATTCTTATAAGATATTATATGACTCGTGAATCTTTTGGTTCTGGCGGACGTTGCCCTCGTTGTGGAAAAGGTCCAATGGTAACTGACAATACTACAGGAGAAATGTTTTGCGGCGGTTGCGGTTTTGTACTTACTGAACGTGTAGAAGAATCTGGTCCAGAGTGGAGATCATTTTCTAAAGAAGAACATGAAGATCGAAGTAGAACTGGAACTCCTACTTCACTTGCAATGCACGATATGGGACTTGCAACAATAATTGGTCCTGCTGACAAAGATGCATCAGGAAAACCGCTTTCTGCATCAATGAAGAGCACAATAGAGAGACTAAGAACTTGGGATAGTAGAAGTCAGGTCCATGAGCCAGTAGACAGAAACTTTAGACAAGCTTTCAGTGAACTTGACAGATTAAAGGACAAACTTGCATTATCTGATGCAGTAATTGAAAAGACTGCGTATATTTATAGAAAAGCACTTGACAAAGGTCTTGTTAGAGGTAGATCAATTCCAGGACTTGTAGCTGCTGCATTGTATGCAGCATGCAGAGATACTGAAACTCCAAGAACACTTACTGATGTTGCAAATGGAATCAACATCAAGCGAAAGGATGTAGCAAGATGTTACAGATTGTTATTACGAGAACTTGATTTGAAGATGCCAGTTGTCGATCCGATAAAATGTGTTGCAAGAATTGCAAGTAAAGCAGGCTTGAGTGAAAAAACAAAAAGAAGAGCTTTACAAATTCTAAAAGATGCAGCAGAGATTGAAATTTCTGCCGGAAAGGATCCAATGGGACTTGCAGCTGCCGCATTGTACTTGTCGTGTGTTATGAATGGTGAGAACAAGACACAAAAAGATGTTGCCCAAGCTGCTGGAGTAACTGAGGTCACAATCAGAAATAGATACAAGGGATTAAAGGAATCTCTCAAGCTTTAAGTTTTTGTAAAATTATCTTTTGAATTAAAATTAATTTTACTTTACAGTATTTTGAAATTAATGGCGTGGCCCTTGTTCGTAGACAAACAGAGATTACCTCTTTTAATCCGCACCCAAGTGGGATTCACAATTCAAGTCTACGGAGCCACGCTCTCTTAAGCAGTAGATTTTACATCTTTCTGCATTATTCATTATAATACATCATTGTATTTATTATTTTATACATATTTTTTCACATTTATATAATATTTTAATAAAATATTTCAATAAACCTAAACATAAACCATGATCATCATATCTTCATAACATATTTTTTTGAAGATCCAACAAATGTATTGTTCCAATCTTCGACAAATTAATCAGGTATAGAATTAAATCAGAAACAGATGAAACTTTCTGGCAAAGTTGCAATTGTTACAGGAGGCAGCAGAGGAATTGGAAAAGCTACAGCAATGTTACTTGCACAACATGGAGCAAGTGTAGTAATCACATCAAAGGACAAGACAAGTCTTGAAAATGCTGCAAAAGAAATGAAAAATGTTATAGCAATCTCTGGAGATATTAGAAGAAAGACAGATGTAGAAAATGTTGTAAAAAATACTCTTGAGATTTTTGGTAAAATTGACATCTTGGTGAACAATGCAGGTATTTTTCCCAAAGTAAAGCCTCTACATGAAATTTCTGAAGAAGAGTGGAATGACATAATTGATGTAAATTTAACTGGGCAGTTTCGTTTTACCAAATTTGCAATACCCCATTTGATGAAAACAAATGGCTGCATTGTCAATGTTTCATCAGATGCTGGCCTGAAATCATTTGAAAATTTTGAAGCAGATGCATATACTGCTTCAAAAGCAGCGTTAATCATGCTTACAAAGGCATGGGCAATAGAATATGCCAAGTATAAAATACGTGTAAATTGTGTCTGCCCTGGAATTGTGGAAACTGATATGACAAGGCCATATCTTGAAAATGAAGTTGATAGGGCAATGGCAATTGCAGAACACCCAATTGGAAGAATAGGAATGCCAGAAGATGTTGCAAAGGCAATATTGTATCTTGTTTCAGATGATTCTTCGTGGGTTACAGGTGCAATTTTGCCTGTAGATGGCGGTGTCATCGTTAAATAATTATACTAATAAAATTAATAGAACCTAATTCTAAGGTTATAGCGTGACCCCAAAAAAGAAGAGTGCACTTAAGGTAATCATCATGCTTTCTATCATTTGGTTTGCTTCTGCATTGCCCGTACCTTTCATATGGTCTAATCCAAGCCCACAGCAGTCTGAACAGTTCAGAACCTATCTTGAAATAGCTGCCCTGATTTCTGTGCCATTTATTGCAATGGCTGTTGCTTGGACACTCAAACCTGAACTTACTACACGTGGTTAGCCAAGAAATTCTACTGCTCCGAGCCCTTCCGGTGTTGCCTTGATCCACCTAGTCCTTCCAATTCTTTCAACTTCAATAAACCTCCATTCATTTAGAAGTGGTTGTATGATGTTTTTGTCAAGACTTGCAAATCTTGCTTGTTGGAAATTTTCTTCCCTTGCATTTACCATGATAAGTTTTTTTTCGTATACAATTTTTGCCATTTCTTTTTTGGTTATTTTACCATCATTTTCCTGTATTATTTTCAAAGCTTGTACTAAGATAGGCTTTGGAGTATGGATTTCATAAGCTGGCAACTTGACAACTGATTTGAGGCCTGACGAAAGCTGTTCTCCTTTTATGCTAGAGTAACTTTCTGGTTCTGCATAATACGGAGTAAGTTTTGTTTTTCCTTGAAACATCATGCATGCCATCATACATGCAATTGCTTGGATCTTTGATCCGGAAGAACAGTTCACAAAAATGTCATTACCATCTTCTTTTTGTACAATTTCTCGTAATGCTCTGAGGATCTTAAAGAGATCAAATCTATTGGAATGTGCAACTTGTACTTCGATCTTTTCTTTTTTTAGTTGGGTTCGAATTTTTTCCATGTATCCTTGAGCTTGATCCTTTGATGGTTCTGCGTGCATTAGTAACCATACTCTATCTGCTTTCATCTGTTTTGCAGGAATTGCAATTCGATCAATTTCAAAGCCTACCGGCGCAACATGTATACGAAGATTTACTATTTTAGTCATGTTAGTATGTATAGTTATCATACTATGGTGATCATATATAATAATTGTGTCTCCCATGTAGAAATATGCAACAAAAATTAACATCAGAACAAAATGAAGCATCTGTGTATCCCAGAGTAAGATCAGTTTTTGAGAACTAGTTCTTCATCCAGGGTGTAGATTCTAGATAATCTAGAGATTTTATCATGTCTTCAAGTTTTGTTGCAACTGCAGTTACTGCCCGAAATTCTTCATACATCATTTTTTCTTCATCTTGCGATAAGACTTGATTTTCTGCAGCATCAAAGAACTTGTCTTCTTTAGTTAGATGATCATCAAGATATACTGAATATGCTTTGAGAAATCTTGCAACAGGCTCCTGTTGGTTTTCACCTGATTTCCACTTTTGTAGATATTTTGAAATGTTGGATGCAATTCTCCTTCCAAACTCATGTTCAATCATAAATACTCGGATCTCTTGTTTTAGTGAATCATAACTTGCAACACATGGAAAATACTGGTCTTCTTCTCTTGCATAATGTATCGCATCTAAAAATTCTGACATGATTGAAACAATCATGTCAATGTCAGAAAATGGAATGTCAATGCCTTCATTGAGTTTAGTATAACACCTGACAACTATTTTTTCTAGTCTGCGTATTTGTCTGTGGTCATTTCTTAGTGTCTCAGTGCCGCTCATATCACATTCTATTGATATTTCATGGATTTACTGTAAATAATATTACCTTTTTTGGGTCATATTGGATTACGGCAAAATGTGGTACAGACGAGCCAACACCATAGTATCCTGCAGGCCCGCCAAGACCTAATCTTATCAGATAATCACTTGATGGGTGGATATCGATTTCTTTGCTTTCTAGTACGTGTCCTGAAATCTTTTCTTTTTTTGGTTCAAGTTTCGAGTAAATTTCTCGAATTTTACGGCCTTGGTGGACTAGGACAGCCTCCATGTGTTGATGTCCACATAAAATTATGTGATTATTGATGTGTCTTCCCACCTCCCCAAAAGCAGAAGATGCCTTGTAATGATATCCATGATAGCTAAAAAATTCAAAACCCTCATCTGTGAGTCGTTGCCAATTTCTTTGATAAAGCCAGGCCTCGCCGTCAGCATTTTTTGGGGTGATTTTCTTTGGATCTAATGGTCCTCCATGGACACAGAAAAGGCCATTTTTTGTGTCAATAAACTCTTGATTGCCAAATGTTCCATCTTTGTTCTGTTTGAAAAATGACAGGTCTTCAGCGCCAAGCCTTTCATGAGCATCCATGCTTTCAAAAGAACTGGCACTCACTTTTTTACCACTTAGAAATCCTTCATCATGATTACCCATCACGGAAAATAGTGGATAGTTTTTTTCAAGCGACCGAAGTTTTGATATGACTTGCTTTGGATATATGCCACGTTCAAGCAAATCACCTAGATTGATAATTCGTGAAAACGAGCCATATTTTTTTACAAATTCATCACTTGATACAGTCTTGATTATCAAATCAAGTGCATTCAGATCTGCGTGAATGTCAGAAAAAACTAGGTCCATAGGACTAGTGGTTTTTTGGCCTAATTTGAAATTTTTTGTGCTATAGAATTGGCTTTTGCAAAATGCCTAGCACAGATTTGATCATTTTTTTGAGAATCAGTGTAGAGTGATTCTAGGATTTTAGAATAAGAAAGTAAAAGTTAGATCTCAGATAAATAAATCAAGTTTGGTAGCATTATCAATAATTAGCTTGCATCTTCATTAATGCCCTACCCTTTGAGGATGCGGCCAATTTATTATTCAGGATCTATTTTTTGGATAGACTGTTTTGGAACGTGAAGGTCCCTAAATGTATCAGGATGAATTATCTTTGCTAAAATTTCAAGGCCTGCCACAGTTCTTGGACCTGGCTTGCTAAAGTACTCGTTTGCATTTACTGCATAGACCTCGCCCCTATTTACTGCCTTGATCTTTTTCCAGTTGTTATTTTCAAGCAACTTTTCGTATTCGAGAATTGTTCTGGTTACGTCAAATCCGCACGGCATCAATATTACAATATCAGGATCAAATGTTATTATTTCATCAATCTGCATTCTTCTTGATTTTTCTCCAGTTGAACTTACTCCGTTTATGCCCCCTGCAATTTCTACCATTTGAGGAACCCAGTGACCTGCTGAGAACAGAGGATCAAGCCACTCTATGCAGAGCACTTTGGGTCTTGAGATTTTTGGAATGTCTTTGATATGATCAATTCTTTTCTGCAGTTTTATGGTATAGTCTTTTGCCTTTTCTTGTTTTTCCACCTTATTTCCTACCTCAATAATATTTTGCAGTATATCGTCAAGGTTTTTTGGATCCAAGACAAGAACCTCGGGTTTGCCTCCAAGCAATGTTACCGCCTTGCTTATTTCTCTAGTATACGGAGAGCATACTTCACATATTCCCTGTGATATAATCAGGTCGGGGTTTGCTTTTTTTAGAATTTGTTCATCCAAGATATAGATGTCTTTTCCTGCATTGACAAGTTCTGTTACCTTGTTGTCAATTTCTTGGCTGGACATTTTTTGCGGGTCAAAGGAAGAATGAATCACTCTTGGTTTTGTCTTGGCTTCCATAGGATAATTACATTCATGTGTCACTGCCAATACACTGTCCCCTACTCCTAGTTCGTACAATATTTCAGTTGCACTTGGAAGAAACGAGACCAGCCTCATACAGATACCAACTAGTAATATCTACTTTAAACATGTCTTCAAGTTTTGTATGGTTTGAGATCGCTTAAAATAATGCACTGCGTCAAAATTTGTTCCTAAAAAATGACGCAAAGTTAAGAGATAAAATTTTGATTACGATAATTACATTTTGTTGTATATGTTAAGAATAATCATGTTAAAACTTTGGAGCATACTATTGTAGCATGGATTCAAATTCCTTATCCAATCCCTCAAAACTTAAGAATAGCCCAAGGCTCGATTTGATTGATGACTGATTTTACAGTTATTGGGGGCCCATCTTCAGAACAACTGGCAAAAAAGATTGCCTCTAAACTAAAATCAAAATTTATCGGATGTGAACTGCGGGTCTTCCCAGATGGGGAAAGCAAGATTACACTCAAGGGAAAACCAGGTGGAAAGATACTGGTGGTCCAGTCAATCTATCCTCCAGTTGACTCTAACCTGCTTCGCTGTCTTGCAATTACATCACAGGCAAGGACGTTTTCCTCTCAGGTGTATGTCGTAATACCATACATGGGATATGCAAGACAAGACAGGCAGTTTCTCCCAGGTGAAATTATCACAATGAAACATGTTGCCAAGATGTTCAAGGCAGCAGGTGCAACCAAAGTAATTGTAGTAGATATTCACAGTGTCACTGCATTAGAGCACCTCCAGATTTCTGCAAAAAACATCAGTGCAGTAGAGGAGCTTGCAAAACATTTCAAGAAAATGTCTCTGCATGATCCTCTTGTGGTATCACCTGACAAGGGAGGAGTGGAAAGAGCAAGAAACTTTGCAAAATTTCTTGGCGTTGACTATATTGCATTAGAAAAGCACAGGGACAGAAAGACTGGAAATGTGGAAATAAAATCAAAGGGCCTTGACGGAGTCAAGGGAAGAGACATTATTTTAGTTGATGACATGATAAGCACTGGAGGCAGCATTGTAAAAGCTGCAGAATTTTTAAAGAAACAAAAAAGCGGCAAGGTTTATGCCTGTTGCACACATGCACTTTTGATTGGAGATGCAGAAAAAAATATCATAAAAGCTGGAGTTACAAAGATAATCAGTGCAAATACTATACCGGGCAAGACATCTGTTGTGGATGTATCGCCAATAATTGCAAAGGCAATAACCTGAATGTCAAGCTTTTTTGTATTGCAAAGCCAATACGAAGACCTTGCAAGAGACGAAATAATTTCAATATCTAAAAGCTATGATCCCAAGTCAAGTATAACATCTGAGCCAAGACTTGTCATGGTGTCATCCAAAGTACCTTGGCACAAAATTGCAAACAGGGCAACATTTGCAAGACATTCTGGAAATATTACAGGCACATTTGATGATGTTACAAAAATTGATTTTTCCATACCAAAGCCTGCATCATTTGTCTGCAGAACAATAAACTTGTCATCAAAAAATATTGGCTCGTCTGCACTAGAAAGGCAAGCAGGCGGAATACTCTCAAGAAAGTGGGGCTCAAAGGTATCACTCTCAGACCCTCAGATTACGGTATACCTCATCATTACAGATTCAGAAAAATATTTAGGATATTCAGACCGCCTGATTAAACCAAAGATTCCAACAAAGATAATCAAGCACCCGCATGAACTTGACATGAAACTCAGTAGGTGTCTTGTGAATTTGTCACAGCTAAAGGAAGGAAAAACACTCTGTGATCCCTTTTGTGGTACAGGCACAATTTTGCTTGAAGCAGAATCCATGGGAATCAAGTCTGTCGGGATTGATTTTGACAAAATAATGTGCAAAATAACAAGAAAGAATCTTGCAGCAAACGGGTTTGATTCCAGGGTGATAAATTCTGGTTTTGAAGAGATGCTAAACATCAAATCAAATGCCATTGTGACTGACCTACCATATGGAATATCATCAAGGGCATCCGTTTCCCCAAAGAAATTGATCAAGGATTTCGTATCCACCATACCAAAAAGAAAAAAACTTGTAATAGTATACAAGAAAGGTCTTGAAGTGGATGAAATCAGCAAAGCAAAGAAATACGAGATTTACAGGCATAAGAGCTTGACAAGAGTGATTGCAGTATCATGAAACTGATATTTTTGGGAACATCTGCAGCGCAGCCAACTGCAGAGCGTGGCATGACATGTATCTGTCTAGTACTTGACAGGGAAATTTTGATGTTCGATGCTGGAGAGGGTGCACAGATTGCATTCCAAAAGGCCAAGCTTGGATGGAACAAAAAGATCAAGATCTTTGTGACACATTTGCATGGTGACCATTGCGTCGGAATACTTGGACTGTTGCAGACCATGTCATTGCAGAACAGGACAGAATCTGTTGATATCTATGGCCCAACAGGAATTGAGGAATTTATCGCAGCAAATTTGAAGATACTAAATTTTGGCCTTACGTTTCCTGTCAGGATAACCAGGATAAAGGAAGGATTGATCTTTGACGATTCTGGGTACAGCGTGCACGTATGTGAGGCAGAGCACTCGATTCCTGCATATTCATACCTCTTTACAGAAAAAGATAGGCCTGGCAAGTTTTATCCAGACAAGGCAAAGTCGCTTGGTATTCCAGAGGGAAAGCTCTGGCATGAATTACAAAGTGACAAGGAGGTTACAATAGATGGAAGACCTGTGAGGCCTTCAGATGTGATGGGAGAAAAGCGTCAAGGCATCAAGATTGGCATATCAGGGGATACAAGGCCTACTGAAAAACTTGCAGAATTTTTCAAGGGTTGCAATTACATGACATTTGATTCTACTTATTCAGATACATTACGGGACAAGGCAAGAGACAACTATCACTCTACTGCAAAGGAAGCTGCCGAGCTTGCCAAAAAGGCTGGAGTCTCAAATTTGATCCTGACACACTTTTCTGCAAGATATGAAGATGTGGCCGAGCTTGTAAGCGAGGCAAAGACAGTTCATAGTTCCGTTACTGCTGCAAGGGATCTCTTAGAGATAGACATTAAATAAAAATGTGGAATACCATATCTGATAAATTAAGAAATGCAGAAAAAATTGTATTTGTTACAGGGGCTGGAATTTCCCAGGAGAGTGGAATTCCAACATTTCGCGGAAAAGATGGCCTCTGGAGAAAATATGATCCAATGAAGCTTGCAACAATAGATGCATTCTATGAAGATCCAAAACTTGTATGGGAATGGTATGAGGAAAGAAGGCAGAACATCTTGAATGCAAGTCCAAATCCTGGGCATTTGGCAATTGCAGAGCTTGAAAAGTACAAGAGCATTTCTGTTCTGACACAAAATATTGATGGGCTTCACCAGAGGGCCGGAAGCTCAAGTGTGTACGAATTACATGGCAGTATAATTACAATCAAGTGCACCGTCTGTGATTTTAAAAATAAAATAACATCCGAATTTTTGCAGCTCCCACCACTTTGCAAGTGCGGAAATATTTTACGTCCTGATGTTGTCTGGTTTGGTGAAGCTCTTCCACAGGATGTGTGGGAGTCTGCAATGGTACAGGCAAGCACATGTGATGCAATGATAGTTGTTGGAACTTCGCTTGCTGTTTCTCCTGCAAATCTGTTGCCAGTCTATGCCAAGCAGAATGGTGCAATAATGATTGAGGTAAACATGGAGCAGACCCACATGTCATCAAGCATGGATCTTTCGCTTAGGGCATCTGCTGTAAAAGCCCTTCCTGAACTTGTTGGAATAATTTCACATTCCTAGGAAATCTGCAAGTTTTCAGATTAATTCCACAATGATGAGACAAAACCCGCATTATTTGGGGTACAATAACAATAATTTATATATAATATAGTTAATTCATGAAATAAATCACACTAATTATTAAATAAGATGAGAACGTATACAAAACAATGCGGAAAGATGCAAATTATGACAAATGAATTTGCGTGACCCTGCGAAAAACTGTACATAGTCAAGTACAATGTGTTTGTACGAACGGCAAGAGAATGCTTTAGCCTATACAGGGTCACGC
>JANWLA010000028.1 GCA_025451075.1 Nitrosotalea sp.
AGCCAACGAAGGGATTTGGACCCTCGACCTTCTGATTACAAGTCAGATGCTCTAGCCAGGCTGAGCTACGTTGGCATTAGGTTATGGACTTGGGAAGGTGGTTTAAAATGTTATCACACCAAATAGATCGAATCATGTCTTGACCAAATGTCATTTCATACATCCAACGAAATTTATATCCTGATCTGCTGATTTTGGTATTGGCGGATACAGAAAAAAAATGCGATATCTGTGGAAGTAAGTTTGATAGTTCTGATAACTTAGACCTGCATAAAAAAGAGTCACACCAAGAAAAGGCTCCTAAAATAAAGCCCCAAGTTTCAAAATCATCTAGATACAAGGCAACAGCAGTTGCAGCTGTTATTGCTGTAGTAATAATAACAATAGTGTATTTCTCTGATGGCGCCACCACTGTAGGGACTGTACAGGGAGTGCAATGTGACCCAGTTGAAGCAATGTATTTTCACGTTCATGCACATCTTGACCTAATTGTTGATTCAAAATCTGTGACAATTCCTGCAGGAATTGGAATCAAGCCAAATGAATGCCTCTATTGGCTGCACACACATAACACATCAGGTGTCATACACATTGAATCTCCAAAGCAGGATACGTTTACACTTGGGCAATTCATCCAGGTCTGGGATAACACACCTGGCATTTCACCCAAGTTCGAGGATGCAACTCATGGTGACGTGGGCATTCGAGTTTTTGTAAATGGAACTGAGGTAAAAGCAAGCTATGAGACCATAATCTTGTCTGCACATGATGAAATTGTTCTAGTGTCAGGTGATGTACCATCATCAATTCCGTCTTCTTACGAATTTAATGGACTATAGGAATAACCATGACACAAAAAATCAACACTGCAAAATTAAAGTCTGACAGTGCACTTGTCAAAAGCAAAAAGCGGTATTTTGTTGGCAATGCATGGCTAAATGACATTTCACTCAAACTGAAAATAAAAGGAGAAAAGGCATATCTTGCAAATTTTAACAATGGTGCAAGAACCAAGGTCCACTATCACCAAGGGGGACAAATTCTTGTAGTGACCAAAGGCAAAGGAATGCTTGTAATTTACAAAAAGGCTGACATACACAAGGGTACGGTCAAGATAAGAAAACTCTCGCAGACAAGTCTTGGATACGGTGATGTTGCCTTTATTCCAAAAAATACATTGCACTGGCATGGTGCACTAGAGGGGGAAAACTTTGCCCATATTGCGCTTAACATCTTTACAGAAAAAGCAAAAGAAGCACAGACAATATGGTACGAGTCTGATTTTATATCGCATGCCACAAAAATAAAATAATTTTATTCCAGGTTTAATCCGGTTGCAGCAAGCACTGTCCAGGGAAAAACAAGTTTGCCGTCTTTTTCATATCTTGCCGCATTTTTTCTTGCATCATTTTTTATCTTCTCAATTATTGTACCCCCGTGGCTTTCTATCTTGGCTCGAATTGAATTTGCAGTAGAGCGCATATAGTCATCCCAGTACTCTTCAAAGGTTCCAGGCTCGTAGACAAAGTTGTATCTCACAACTGTAACATCTGAAAATCCGGCTTTTGTCAACTCTGACTTTAGTTCGTCTGGATTACCAAACCTGTGAACAGTTGGCGTTCCATCTGGCCTAATGTCTGGTATGTGCTCCAAAATAGGTTTCATTATTGTACTAAAGTATGGCACGTCTTCTGCAAGTCCATGCACGGCAACTGCAAGCATTCCCTTGTGGCCAAGGATCTTTCTAATTGATTTTAACACCTTGGCAGAGTCTGGAAAAAACATCAATCCATACTGGCATGTGACTTTGTCAAACTTAAAATCAAGCCCAATGTTTTCTGCGTCCATTTCAATGAAATTGGAATTCTGAAAAGCAATTGATTTTTTTGCAATGCCAAGTGCAGTCCTGGAAAGATCAATTCCGACCAAGAGGCCTTGCGGACCCAAAACTTGAGAAATCTCTTTTGAAACAACTCCTGTCCCGCATGCAACATCTAACACTTTATCATCAGGCTTGATCTTGGCAAGTTTTACAATTTCCACTGTGGACTTGAAAGGTCCGACTTGTTGGTCTGCCCAGTTGTAATGATATTCTGGTGCTACTGTATTCCAGTTTGCCTTGGATGTAATCTTGTACTGGGTTGGATCAAAAACTGGTTTCATTTTCAATTGCCTTGCTCAAAGCTTAAATTGATTATGAATGAACGCATTTTATGCCTTCCTTCAAAGTCAATGTAATAATTGAAAACAAACCCGAAATTGTAGACCCAGAAGGTGACACGATTCTAAATGACCTGATTTTAAAAGACAAAAAGACAAGTGTCAAAAAGGTACGCTCTGCCAAGATGCTCAGATTTGTAATTGATGCAAAAGACAAGAAATCTGCAGAAAAAGCAGTGCTTGGCATATGCAATGAATTTAGAATATTCAATCCTCTTGTAAGTAAGGTATCAGTTGAGACGTTAGGCGCCTAGCCACTCTTTATCACTTTTCTATTAAGTGCAGTAACATCATCAAGTGCACCCTCTATGAGCAGTTTGCTGCGCAGGTATTTTGCCAAGTCAGTCTCTGTTATGATTCCAACCAAGTTGTTGTTGTCAAGAACAAGCAATCTTCTCACGCTCTTGTTTAGCATCTTTTGAACAGCGTCCTCGATTTGCGTCATTGGCTCTACCCACCTAAAGTTGGCAGACATTATCTCAGATAATGGAACTTCGATACTTTTTCTGTCAGTTGTTGAGACCTTGCGTGCAAGATCTCTTTCTGTTACAAGTCCGATTGGCTTGCCGTCTTGCACTACAACAAGTGAGCTTATTCCCTTTTCAGCAAAAAGCAGTGCAACATCTTTTGCAGTCTTGTCGTGCTCTATTGTGATTACGGTGCGAACCATAATGTCGCGAACTAGACCCATAGCTAGTACCACCTAATATTAGAATAAAAACGATTCCACTCTTTTGTCTGAAAACAAAATCGCTTACCATGTTCCAATTATTTTCTCTGATACAATTCCAAGTTCTTGATCTTTTATTTTCAAATCATGCCGAAAAAAATTCCATCAAGCCAAATCTCTGTACGGGTTTCTCTTTCGGCGTTCCATCTCGATCAAGAGTCTGGTAGCCCCAAGTCCTACGATAAATCCCCCAACGTGCGCTGCAAACGCAATTGACAGTGATGCAACAGAGCCTATGAACACATACAGCACTTGGATTGCAAGCCAATAGTATCCTCGAATATCTCCCATTGCTGCAGAGATTCCTAAAATGCCAGAGATTGCACCTGATGCTCCAATTAGTACAGAATTTCCATTTCCAAGCAGGTATGATGCAATTACTCCATGAAACAGAGCTCCGCCAAGTCCTGCCAGCAAGTAAATTGCAATAAATTTTGGCTTGCCAATTGATCTTTCTGCAAATCCTCCCATGTATGCTAACGCAAATAGGTTAAACGCAATGTGGGCAATGCCTGCATGGATGAACATCGATGTAAACAGCCTCAAAATGCTGTCCCCGATGTAGCCGTCCTTGAACAGGCCGTTTGGAACAAACCCGTACTGGGAAATTATTGCATTCTGCGTGTTGCTCAGGATACCATATGCAAAAACCAGGACATTTACAACAACTAGCGCTGTAGTAACAGGTGGCGGCATTCCTAGTTTTAGCATCATTTTCTGAGAACAAGTTACTGTAATAAAACGATAAGGCAAGAAAATGCTGTATGGGATACATTGATTCTGATCGCTACATCCCGTACGCGATCGCCGCATCTGGGTGAAATCAATGTTATTGCAAATCAGTTTTAGAAAATTATTGTCGATTCAATTTAATATCTCTTAAAAGTAATGTAATCTGTGAAGGTTGCAGTAATAGTATTTCCGGGAAGCAATTGCGATCGTGACATGCATCATGTGCTAAAGGATGTCTTTCATTTGGAATCACAACTTGTGTGGCATACTGATGCATTGCCAAAAAACATTGACGCCATAGTTTTGCCTGGAGGATTTTCTTATGGGGACAGGCTCAGAGCTGGAGTGATTGCGGCCCATAGCCCTGTCATAAAAGATGTAAAAAAAATGGCTGAAAAGGGAATGCCGGTTCTTGGAGTCTGTAACGGTTTTCAGATACTAGTCGAGTCTGGGCTTTTGCCTGGGGCATTACTCAAAAATACATCTCTGAATTTTATGTGCAAGTGGACTGAGATAATTGTCAAAAACAACAAGACTCCATTTACAAACAAACTCAAACTAGACCAGAGAATCCCAATTGCAATTGCAAATGGTGAAGGAAGATACTATGCAGACGAAAAGACACTTGCATTATTACAAAAAAATAATCAAATTGTATTTACTTATGGCGAGCAAGTAAATGGTGCATCGCTTGGAATTGCAGGCATATCAAACAAGGCAGGAAATGTTGTTGGGATGATGCCACACCCTGAAAGGTCTGCAGAGCAAATCATAAACCCAAAGAATGCAAAGCCCGCATCACTGATTTTCGAGTCTTTACTAAATACCCTGGGCGTAACAGCATGAGCCTTACTCCTCAGGAGTCAAAATATCTTGAAAGTAAAATAGGCAGAAAGCCAAATCCCCTTGAATTACAAATAGTTGCAGCCGAGTGGTCAGAGCACTGCTCCTACAAGTCATCAAAGAAACATCTCAGAATTTTACCAAAAGAAGGAAAACGCGTGATATCAGGTCTAGGTTATGATTCTGGGGTACTTGATGTTGGCGATGGCTATGTCGTAACAGTGCACATTGAAAGCCACAATCACCCGTCTGCCGTGGAGCCCTATGGTGGTGCTGCAACTGGTGTTGGTGGCGTCATAAGAGATATCTTGTCTGCCGGAACAAGGCCTATTGCAATTTTAGATGGACTGCGATTTGGAAACATAGAAAAAGACAACCATGCAATGTGGCTTTTCAAAAATGCAGTACGTGGTATTGCAGACTATGGCAACTGTCTTGGAATTCCTACAATTGGAGGAGAGATAGAGTTTGACAAGTGTTTTACAAATTATGCTCTAGTTGATGTTGCATCAATTGGGTTTGGAAAAAAAGAAAACCTCATACAAAATAAAGCAGAAAAAGGAGACTGGGTTGTTCTAATTGGAGGCTCTACAGGACGCGACGGAATTGGCGGCTCGCAATTTGCATCTGATAAACTAGAGGCAGAGAATCGCTCCGCAGTCCAGATTCCAGACCCGTTTATTGAAAAACTGGTAATCGAAGTAATCTTGGAGGCACGAAACCAAAAGTGCATCAAGGCAATGAAGGATTTAGGAGGCGGAGGATTGTCATGTGCAATTTCAGAGACTGCCGATGCACTAGGGGTTGGAATCGAGCTTGACCTATCCCTTGTCCACAAGAGGGAGCAGAACATGTCGCCATCAGAGCTCATGGTATCAGAATCACAAGAAAGGATGCTTGTAATCACTGACACAAAAAAACTTGTTGCGTTAAAAAAAATATGTGAAAAATTCAGGGTCCCGTATTCTGTTATTGGTACAGTAAAAGAAGATAAATTAATGAAAGTAAAACTTGACAAAAATACAATTGCAAACCTTCCTAGTCAAATAGTTGCAAATGCACCACTGCTTGACAGGCCTTCATCTGTTCCAAAATATCTCAAAAATATTACTAACATAAAAAAACCAAAAACGCCTCAAGACCTATCCAAGACACTCTTGAGGATGCTCTCAAACCCTAACATTGCAAGCAAGCAGTGGGTGTACACCCAGTATGACCATGAGGTGGGAATCAGGACTGTGGTAAAACCAGGCAGTGATGGCTCTGTGCTAAGGCTTGACAACGGCAAGTTCCTGGCTGCAAAAATTGACGGAAACTCAAAGCACTGCTATGTCAACCCACGAGATGGTGTCATGGGCTGCTTTGATGAGGCATGCCGAAATGTAATCTGTACTGGGGCAACACCAATTGGAATGGTTGACCATTTGCAGTTTGGAAATCCAGAGGATCCTGAAATATTTTGGACATTCAAAGAATCAGTCCAGGCAATTACAGACTATGCAAAATATTTCAAAATTCCTTGTGTGGGAGGAAAAGTCAGCTTGTATAATGAAACTGATGGGGGTCCAATCAAGCCAACTCCACTGATTGGAGTGCTGGGCCTAATTGAGAAAAAACCACTGGTCTCACAGAAAATTCAGAACAATGACTTGGTCATCATTGTTGGAACTACAAAAGACGAGCTTGGCGGCTCGGAATATTATGAATACATACATGATCTAGTTGGAGGAAAATGTCCTACAGTTGACATGAAGTTGTCAAAAAAAATCCAGGATGCTGTACTGGATTTGATACAAAGTGGCATGGTGCAAGTTGCACATGACTGCTCCAAGGGTGGACTGGGAATTGCCGTATCAAAATTGTGTATCACAAATGATATTGGGTGTACAATATCTCTTGAAAAAATTCCTTCAGAAAAATTACATGCTGATGAATTGTTATTTTCTGAATCACACTCTAGATTCTTGCTTGTCATAAAACCTGCAGATGAAAAGAAAGCATTGGCGCTTTTAGAAAAAAGAGGGATACCGCATGCACGTGCTGGCAAGTTTTCAGGAAAAGATATTGTATTTCAAGAAAAGACAAGCGCAATAGTTCGAGTAAGGGTTGATAAAGCACAAGAAAAATGGTTAAACTCGTTGGGGGCACTTGTGACACATGGTTAAGGTCAAGGAAAACTGTGGAGTAGTTGGAATATTCAGCCTGGATGGCGTAAATGTCATCCCGATGGTAATTGACGCATTACGTGCACTACAGCACCGAGGCCAAGAGGCATGGGGTGTCGCAGTTCCAAAAAAACAGCCATACAAGCAACTAGGATTGGTCTCCTCTGCAGTATCTGAATTTGACAAGGTAACACGTGAATACGAATCCCCTTCTGCAATAGGTCATGTCAGGTATTCTACAATGGGCAAAAGCAACCTGGAAAACGCCCAGCCGCTCAAAGTAAAGGATCTGTGCGTTGCCCATAATGGTACAATATCAAACGTCGAAGAGCTTACCGGAATGGTAGGCGGGTGTACCTTTACTCCTCAAAATGTAAGTGACACACTGATTGCTGCACAAAGGCTTGTTTCACTAATGGCTGAGAACGGAAAGCTTGGAAACGCACTGTCTATTTTAAAAAATGAAATGGTTGGCTCTTTTTGTTTTACATTTGTATCTGATGACAATGCAGTATATGCAGCGCGTGATCCAAAAGGATTCAGGCCAATGGTATTGGGTTATAGAAAAGACAACAACACATACATCATTGCCTCTGAATCGTCTGCACTTTCTGCAGTGGGGGCACAGCTTATACGAGATGTAAAACCTGGAGAGCTGCTAAAAATCAGCAATGCCGGATTGGAATCTGAAATGTTTGCACAAGATACAAAGCCTGCACATTGTTCGTTTGAATTTACTTATTTTGCACACCCATCAAGTGTGATGGAAGGCTCTAACATTTACCTGGCAAGAAAAAGAATCGGACAATTTCTTGCACGCAAGTTTGCAATAAAAGATGCAGACATTGTAATCCCGGTTCCAGACTCTGCAAGGCCTGCTGCACTTGGATATGCACAAGAGCTTGGTGTGCCATTTGAAGAAGGACTGCTAAAGGACAGATACAGCAGAAAAGGACCACTGCGAAGCTTCATCGAGCCTCACCAGGCAGATAGAGTAGAGATTAACCGCTGGATAATTCCAATCACTCAGGTCATTTCGGGAAAGCATGTAGTTGTTGTAGATGACAGTCTTGTTAGAGGTACAAGCTCAAAGGCAATCATAAAAGCTCTGAGAAGAGCAGGTGCAAAAAAAATAAGTATGGTGATAACATTTCCGCAAATTCAATACCCGTGCTATGCTGGAATAGACTTTCCATCACAAGATGAACTGGTCACATACATGGGTGATGGCAAAAAATACACTGAAGATGAAATTACAGAAAGAGTACGACAACTAATTGGAGCTGACTTTCTTGGATACAACGACGCAAAGAATCTTGCAGATGCAGTTGGCATGGATTCTAATTCCATGTGCTTTACTTGTTCTAGTGGAGATTACTCTACATTGGGAATAAAGCCTATGTTTAAAACCCGGGCAGAAATCAAGGGTGAATAATATGGAACTTTCATTTGTGCTGGTAAAAAGCAAGATGGGACACGAAATGGATGTCATGAATGATATTTTAAAAATTGATGGCGTAAAAGAGGCAACGGGCACATTTGGCCAGTATGATATATTTGTAAAAGTCCAGGCTCCCACAAGACCTGAATTAGATAAAATAATAACAAAAAAGATCCGTACAGTGCCAAACGTCCTTTCAACTACTACATTGCCTGCACTTCCTGGCAAGAATACCAAATAACTCGTTCAAACTGCCCGTTTTGTGGCACCAATCCTGAAACTGTATATCAGTTTAAATCCAAGACTGTCAAATGACTGCCTGTTTGAAGTTTTTGCGCTCAGGAAAGGTAAAAGACATTTACGAGCTTCCAGACGGGGACATTTTATTTCATTTCTCTGACAGGGTCTCTGCATTTGACGTAAAGTTTCCAACCCCAATTCCACGAAAAGGGGAGGTGCTGTGCAGATTTGCAGAATTTTGGTTTAAAAAATTGCCAATCAAGAACCACTATGTAAGAACAGAAGGCAAGGACAAGATTGTCGTAAAAAAGATGAACATGATTCCAATCGAGTGCGTGGTACGCGGATATTTCTATGGTAGCCTGGTCCAGAGATGGAAAGATGGACAAGTCATACTTCCTGATGGCTCTGATACACAACTTGCGGCAAAGATGCCAATACCACTCTTTGATCCTACCACAAAATCTGAAACACATGATATCGCAATATCAAAAAAAGATGCGCTGCAAAGAAACTTGGCAAGCAAGAGCGAGTACGAGTGGCTTGAAAATACATCTCTTGAGATTTATCGCCAGATGTTCAAAGCTGCAGATGCTGCAGGATTTGTCTTGGCTGACTTGAAGCTAGAGTTTGGCAAGATTGGAAATGATATTGTACTTGGTGATTCTATTGGGCCTGATGAATACCGCTTGTGGCCAAAGGACTCGTATGCCGTGGGAAAGATTCAGGAAAGCTTTGACAAGCAATTGTTGCGTGACTGGCTTGCAGCAAATGGATACCAAAAAAAGTTTGAAGATGATAGGGATGCAGGAAAGGAACCTGTTGCACCGAAATTATCTGATGCATTGTGTAACGAATTATCATCAAGGTACATCACTGCATACGAAAAGATAACTGGAATCAAGTTTTAACTCGAATTTCTAATTTGATGTCATACTGTATTTACCAACCCTGTTGCCCATTTGACCCCCCAGGTTGCCAGGTTTTTCCAGATTTTTTATTTTTTTGAAATTTTTGGTATTTTTTGTACCGGTATGATATTGATAATAACGGTACTAGATTGATGATATCGTTATTGATTTGATGCACATGCTATCATTTCTATTGGTATGTATTGCATTGCATAACACCGTATCTGGAGAAGTTGAGGTGGGCTAACCAAACTTGGAGCATAAAAAAAAATTACGTATTGGACAAAAAAATATGATCTCTTGATCTTTTAGGAGAACTAGAAAATGAAAGTCATAAAATGTCTACATTGCTCCAAAAGGAAATTAAAATAAGCAAAATACTTAGCACAAACGCAGACCAAGCCAAAGCCCTTGATGATGCTGCAAGAATAAAAATTCTACAAATATTGTACCGCAAGCAACTTGCAACAGAACAAATTGTTGAAGAGCTAAATAAAATGGGTTATAAAAAAGCAACCACTACAATACGACATCATATCGACGTTCTAAAAAATGCAGGGCTGATTGAAATTGTAAAAATGGAAGAAGTAAGGGGCGCCGTCATGAAATATTACGGAACATCTGTCCGAGTGATGGGAACAAAACTTCCCGCAAACTTTGACGCAGACTTTTCAAAAACAATTGCAGAGACTTCGGTCAGATTGGAAAAAATGATAAAAAACATTGTTGAAAATGCAGGCTCTAAAATCAAGAAAAAAAGTTCCAAGAATGCACCTTCTGAATCAAGTTATGAAGAGCACATAATGATGGAAATTGTCAACAGGGCAATGACCAAGGTGTTTGAAAACAACACGCCATTGATTGTGCAAAAATAAAAATCACTTTACTTCTATTCTAAAAATTCCCTTGGTTTTTGGATTTTGCAAAGCCTTGATAATTTGAGGCGGAATAGAATCTGATGCAGAATCGCATCCAATTGATAATGTACGAGGGCATGTGAAATTGCTTTTTCTAATTACAATATCGTGAGGATTTTTCAAAGTAAGTTTCTCACTACCATGGCCTGTTATCGTAAATGACATGTCTCTAACCAATATTGTACATGTTATACTTGATTGAGGTTTTTGCAATAACGTTTTCATTTCATTAGGAATCCCAAGACAACCGCATGATGCACCTACACCTATGATGCAATCTCCATTTACTGTAAGATCTGGATCAGTTGTAATCTCAATTGATTTTGGATGAAGTGATCTGACATTTTCATGACCGTGAAATGAGATCTCAAAACGCACATTTTCGAGTTGTATAAACTTAAATTAAACCTTCAAAGGATGAATTTTGAAATGCTACCAGCAGCTGCAGGTTATGATAGAGCAATTACAGTCTTTTCTCCTGATGGTAGACTTTACCAAGTAGAATACGCCATAGAGACAGTAAGGAGAGGTACTCTTGCAATAGGCATCAAGAGCAAGGATGGCATCATACTTGCAGTAGAAGAAAAACCAAGAAAGTTACAAAATTCTGATATCACTCAAAAAATATTCCAAGTTGACGATCACATTGGAGTGGCAGCAGCAGGCTACATTCCAGATGCAAGATCTCAGGTAGACAATGCAAGATTCTTTTCACAAAGTAACAGAATGATATACGACGAGCCAATTGAAGTTGAAGCAGTAGCAAAGCACTTGGCAGACCAAGCACAACAATATACACAATATGCAGGTGTAAGACCATTTGGTGTTGCACTAATTATAGCAGGAATTGACAAAAGTGGCAGTACCATTTACCTGACTGACCCAAGTGGAACATACATCTCATATGATGCAGTAGCAATTGGAGCAGGCGCAGACCAAGTCACAGAATTCCTAGAAAAGAATTACAAAAAGGACATGTCAGTAGAAGATGCAGCAGCTATGGCAATCGAGTCTATCTATCTTGTCAGCGAAGAAAAAGAAGGTGTCAAGCACATCAAGATGGCACAAATCCCAAGTGCAACAAAACAGTTGACAAGAACAGGCGAGAAAGACATCGAGCAATTTGCAGCCAAGGCAAAAGACAATATTGCCAAGAGACCAAAGTAGCATCTCATATTTTATAGCGCTACAATATCAGGACATACATTGAAAATTTCAATCGCCATTCCGGATTCATCGTTATCTGAAGAGCCAACTCCGCTTGACAAGGCAATGAAGATATCTCAGATTGCAAGGGCTTGCTCAATATTTCGCGTCAACACAATTCACATCTACAAAGAATCAAGCGGATCAGACAGGGACAGATCGTTGCTTCGAAATCTTTTACGCTATCTTGAAACACCCCAGTATCTGCGCAAAATACTTTATCCAATAAGTGACGAGTTCCAATTTGCAGGCAGTCTGAGCCCGCTTAAGATCCCATCACATGTGCAGACATCCGATCCAAAAAAGATCAAGGCAGGTGACATCAGGGACGGTGTCGTGGTGCAATACAAGGGAAAAAAATTTGTAAATGTAGGATTTGAACAACTGATTCCATTTTACAGCAAGGATGATGACGGAAAAAGAATCATAGTCAAATTCAAAGAGGGTTATCCAGCTTTGGTGGTAAAACAGATAGAAAAAGACGAGATCTCACAGTATTGGGGCTATGATGTAAAGGAAGTATCAAATCTTGGAACATTTCTTGCAACTTGGGGCTCTGCAATCATACTTGCATCAAGAAAAGGCAAGCCAATTCACAAGACACAAAAATATTTTGACGAGATCTCACGCGAACACACACTGATTGTCTTTGGCTCTCCAAAGAAAGGAGTCTATGAGATCTTGGGCAAAAACATTGGAAACATTCCACGATCTAGTATACTGAATTTCTTTTCAGACCAGGCAACAGAAACAGTAAGACTCGAAGAGGCGATTCTTGGTACTTTGGCAGTTCTGAACACACTTACTCGAAACTAGTTTTAATATGGGATCTTGGGTGGCAAGAATAATTGGACAAAACATTAGACAAAAAGAAGTTTTTACTTTTTGCAATGATTGCAGGTGTTGCATGTGTTATCATAGGCGGCATATTTGTGATAACCAACCTGATGCATTTCTGGCACTAGATCAATTTTCAAAATAAAAAACTTCTGTTCTCTAATTATAGACTTATAATGGGCTTTTCGACAATTTTGTTTAACAATGGGCCATAGGAAGCATAGTCAACCGAGGAGGGGAAGCCTTGCATATTTGCCAAGGGGTAGAGCGAAGAGCATGGAAGCCCGAATTAGAACTTGGCCTGATGTAAAAACTGACCAACCAAAACTTCTCGGTTATGCAGGTTTCAAAGCTGCATGCATGCGAATAGCAAGTATTGACGATCGTGAAAAGACTCCAAACTTTGGAAAACAGCTTGTCGGACTTGGAACAGTTGTAGTTACACCACCAATGGCAATAATTGGAATCAGGGGTTACTCTAGGGACAGATACGGAGTTGATTCAACTTTTGATGTTTATGCTAAAGATTTACCAAAAGAGCTTTCAAGACTTTTCAAAACAAAACAAGATGAAAAAGGAATTGAAAAAGCAGAAAAATCTCTCTCTTACATTGATGAACTATATGCAATTGCAGCAGTTCTTCCACGCCGAGCAGGACTTGAACAAAAGAAACCATATGTTTTTGAAGTTGCAGTAAAAGGCGGAGACATTGCAAAACAATTTGCATTCTTAAAAGATCTCATGGGAAAAGAAGTCAAGATAGATCAAGTATTTCAAAAAGGTGTTGAAGTTGATGTTGCAGCAATTACAAAAGGAAAAGGTATCGAAGGTCCAATCACAAGATGGGGTGTCAAGAAGAAACAACACAAGTCAAGAAAAAGTGTCAGAGCTTTGGGTACACTAGGTCCAATCAGTCCTGCAACAATCA